>CAXPUI010000164.1:0-11257 GCA_964220205.1 Candidatus Allofontibacter communis
CTGGCGTAACGACGCAGGACACCGTTAATCAGGCCCTTTGCCCACGGTTTTTGCAGCCTGGACGCTGTGTCTACCGCGATGTTAACGCTCGCATGATGGGGCCTTTTGAGCTGTTCGATACTATACAGACCACACAGCAAGAGCAGCCTCAGATCATCGTGTTTGCTGGCCAGGGGTTTGTCCAG
Source organism: Candidatus Allofontibacter communis (assembly GCA_964220205.1). Taxonomy (GTDB): domain Bacteria; phylum Pseudomonadota; class Gammaproteobacteria; order Pseudomonadales; family Azotimanducaceae; genus UBA9659. Next base: position 186 of record CAXPUI010000164.1, read on the forward strand.
AAGTGCCTCGAGGACGGCTGATAACGCGTAGTAGTTGCGTGTTACGCCATAGGAAATTTGTTGAGCCAGTGCTGAAGCTCCAGTGAGACAGACATCCAGATGAACGCGCTCATTGAGCAAACGCTGCAGAGCGTTTACGGAAGTCAGGTATTCAGACATCAGCAGTTGCGGGGCCGAACACCACACCAGGGTTCAGGAGGTCCGCCCGGCCATTGATGACCTCAGTCGGATTCATGATCTTGCCCTTGCCGATCGACAGTTGGATTGACTCCACTCGATAGGCCCCCTCGCCGCAGGCAATATCAAGGCCGTTCTTGCTCAGGTTGATCAATGTTCCTGGCGATCCTGAACCATCGATTGGATAACCTCGATGAATTTTTACTCGAACATTGTCGATATAGGTAAAGGCAACAGGAGCAGGCTGAAAGGCTCTAACCAGAAGATCAATGTTGGTGGCAGAGTCTGCCCAGTTGATATGAGCTTCTTCAGTCCTGATTTTGGTCGCGTAGCAGGCGTCAGCATCGTTTTGTTGCTCTGGAACGAGAATGCCGGCTTCAAGCTTGTCTATCGTATCGATCAGCAAAGGTGCGCCGGTGGCTACCATTTTCTCCAGGATAGAACCGCTGGTGTCTTCGGAACCGATAGGCAATGCTTTGCTGGCCAGCATGTCCCCGGTATCTAGGCCTTCGTCGATAAGCATTATCGTGGTGCCGGTGACAGTATCCCCGGCAAGGATCGAACGTTGTACGGGTGCTGCACCCCGCCACCGGGGTAAGAGGGAAGCATGCACATTGATGCAACCAAATCTCGGGTACTCGAGAACGGCCCGGTTCAGAATCTGACCGTAGGCAACAACAACCAGCAAATCGAAGTCGTGCTCCTGGAGATCGCTCGCTGAAAGACGGACCGGTTGAAGAATCTGCAATCCTGCGTCCATCGCTGTCTTCTTGACTGGGCCGGACAGTGGTTGCCTGCCTCGTTTGCCTGGCTTGTCGGGCTGGCAAATCACGGCACTGACGTGATGATGACTGTTGATCAGGGCCTGAAGATGACTGGCCGCGAAGCCAGGAGTGCCCGCAAAGATGATTTTCACTTTAGCTACGCCCGCTGCTTTTGCAGTTTCTGCAGTTTTTTCCGAATCAGTGAACGTTTCGCGTTGGATAAGTAGTCAACAAAAAGCTTGCCGTCGAGGTGATCTATTTCATGCTGGATGCAGACAGCAAGAAGGTCGCTCGCTTCCATCGTAAAGGGCTCGCCGTCACGACCAACGGCATCGAGTTGAATTTTCTCAAAGCGATTAACTGGTTCATAAAAGCCTGGAATGGAAAGACAACCCTCGGCGGTCTCAATGACGCCCTCGGAATCTCTGATCTCGGGGTTAATGAGGATCAGGGGCTGATCCTTACTTTCGGAAACGTCGATGACGATGAGCCGTTTATGGACGTTCACCTGGCTGGCGGCCAGACCGATACCTGGTGCCGCATACATGGTGTCGAGCATCTGATCGGCGAGTTCGACGATCTTTACACTGACGTTCTCAATCGGTGTAGCGACGTTTCTAAGCCGTGGGTCTGGGAATTCAAGAATATCTAATGGTGCCATGTGGTTTTGCTTCAGACCTGTAGTAAAGGCATAACTTGTGCTGCTAAGATTATGATCAACATGAGAATTCAGGTAGGCCTCGGCTACCGGATTGGTCAACCTGCTCCCGCTATTATACGCAATTTGCGAACGGTATTCGCTTATGAAGATTCGACCCTTGATACTCTGGTTGCTCATGGTCCTGCCGATGACCGCAATAAGCGATGGCAGGACGTTGTTGCGAGAAGGTCACCCGGAGTCCTACCAGGTCAAGGAAGGTGACACACTTTGGGGTATTGCCTCAATGTTTCTCATAGACCCCTGGCACTGGCCCGAGATCTGGCAGGCCAACTCCGACATCGATAATCCTCACCTGATCTATCCGGGCGATCAGATTGTTCTTCAGTATGACGGCACGGAACCGCAGCTCGCTGTCAAAAGGGGCGGCGCGAGCCGGAGTTACAAGATGAAACCCGAACAGCGAGTTCGGCACGGTGAGCGTTATGAGAAACTTGAACCCCGTGTAAGAATTGAACCGCTATCAGCCGCGATCTCTGCCATACCACTAGATGCTGTGGCCAGTTTGATGTATACGGGTCGGATTGTCGAAGAAGAAGTACTCGAAGTTGCGCCAAGAATTATTTCAGGGAAGTCGGAGCGCTTGATTTTTGGTCCTGGTGATGAATTTTATGCTCGCGGTGACTGGCGGGAAGAGACGTCGGTCTACGGGATTTTTCGTCCTGGCAATGTTTATGTAGATCCGGAGAGTGAGGAAATACTCGGATTTGAGGCGATTGAAGTCGGGCTTGCGAGGGCGATTGATCGTGATGGTGATGTGTTGACTTTCTCCATGGCAAGTGTCCAGGAAGATGTGCGCATTGGTGATCGATTGATGCCAACCGAGGAGCGTCGGGTCGAATCTACTTTTTATCCCAGGCCACCTGTGACGGAAGTCCGGGGCGTCATCATGAATGTCCTCGGCGGAGTGACTCAGGTGGGGCGTAATGACGTTGTTGTTGTCAACCGTGGTACCAATGAGGGACTCGACGTAGGCAATGTTCTGGCGATCGCGAAAAAAGGGGCAGTTGTGAGAGATCGATTTGATCGGAAACTGGTCCAGTTGCCCACTGAGCGCTCCGGTGTGCTGATGATTTTTCGTGCATTCGAGAAAATGGCCTACGGCCTCGTTCTGCAGACTACTGAACCACTGCGGGTAGGAGATGTTGTCCGAACTCCGTGAATGGCTGGCAACAAGCCCAGCGATTGCCGACCCAGATAGGGTTTAAACAGCTACATGCGTCGCGATGCAGAGCGACTAGCCTTGCTGTTTTAGACGGCTTAAATTGCAATATTGGGTGATCTCTATCTACTGGCGTTGTATCGCCTGTCTATCAACGAACCCGCCAAATGGCAGCGTCTTACCGATAACATGCGGGCAGGCCCGGAAGCGTTGCGCCAATGTTTTGAAGCCGAAAGCCGCACTGAATCGGGGTCCCCCTCGTTGCGCCTGGCGGAACAGGATCTGCGTTGGTTAGAGCAGTCCGACCATCATCTCGTCACCCTGGCTGACGACGATTATCCGGCTAGACTGAGAGCAATTCAGAAACCACCACCGATCCTGTTTGGCACGGGGAACCGACAATGTCTTGCACGTTTGGACCCGGCTATAGCAATGGTTGGAAGCCGTAAAGCGTCAGGTTATGGCCTCGCTCAGGCGAGACGGATTGCCGCAGACCTGGCGGGTTCGGGAATGACGATTGTCAGTGGGCTTGCGTTCGGTATCGATGCTGCCAGTCATGAAGGTGCCTTGGAAGCTAAGGGTTTGACGATCGCGGTCTCGGGTGCAGGTTGTGATCAGGTGTACCCTAAGCGGCATTGGCGCCTGGCCGAGCGTATCTGTGACTCGGGGATAATCCTCAGCGAATTCCCGACCTCGACGAGTGCCTATCCAGGCAATTTTCCTCGACGCAACAGAATCGTTACGGGGTTGTGCTCCGGGACTCTGGTGGTTGAAGCAGCGACAAAAAGCGGTTCCTTGATTTCTGCGAAGCTTGCCGCTGCTGAAGGCAGGGAGGTTATGGCTTTGCCGGGCCAGGTAACGAATCCTCAGTCACGGGGTTGCCATCAATTGATTCGCGACGGGGCGACGCTGATCGAGAATGCGGTGGATGTGCTTATCGAAATGGGTCTCAGCCCGGAGCCCAGGCTTGATCTCGCGAGTACCATGATCCAGAAACACCTGACCCAGGAACAACAACAGGTAATGGCAGCCCTCGCAATGGGGCCTCAGTCGATCGATGAACTGCTCAGGCAGCATGCCTGCCCTGTTGAAGCGCTGACAGTGACCTTGGTCAGCCTGGAAGTACAGGGTTTGATTAGTTCCCATGCGGGCCGTTATCAAATTTGCTAGCCCGGCGTTGAAAGCAGAGCGGGTGTGCGCTAATTTCGCCTCAACCTATCCGGTGGTGTCTCCGTGTTGCACCTGTATCAACAAAATGAAATCAGGACGGTTCTCAGAGATGAGGGCGTCATTGCCTATCCGACGGAGGGGGTCTGGGGACTTGGCTGCCTGCCGGCTTCCCACGCCGCGGTGATGCGTCTGCTCGAGCTGAAGCAACGGTCATGGCGTCAGGGATTGCTTATTGTCGCAGGACGTATTGACCAGTTCGATGAGTTCCTCCAGGGTCTCGGAGATGACCATCGTCGGGAGCTGGAGGAAAATTGGCCGGGGCCAGTGACTTACCTGGTACCAGACAATGGCAGTGCGCCCAGGTGGATCGTCGGTGAGCATAAGACAGTTGGGCTCAGAGTGACTAATCACCCTCTGGTGCAGGAACTTTGTGAAATTGAAGGGCCGCTGGTTTCCACTTCAGCTAATGTTTCTTCCGAGCCGGTAGCCATGACCGCAGGTGAAGTGAGACAATACTTCCAGAATCGTATTGACTATCTGGTTCCCGGTGACCTCGGGGCCCGCGGCAGACCGAGTGAGATCAGAGTGCTAACAACCGGGGAAGTGATCAGATGACTGCTCGACTGGCTGTTTTTGGAAACCCCATAGAACACAGCCGATCACCGGCGATACACGAGGCCTTTGGGGCAATGGCGGGAATCGATCTGATGTACGAAAAAGTGCTGGTCCCGGAAGGAAAATTCAATGATCTTGCTGCTGCTTTTATGGAGGGGGGAACGGGATTCAACATCACGGTGCCTTATAAGGAAACAGCCTGGAAATTCGTTGACTATAGTTCTGAAAAAGCGGCCCTTGCCCAGGCAGTGAATACCATTTCGCGAGATGGTAACGGTAAGGTCGTGGGGGATAATACGGACGGCGCGGGTTTGATCAAGGACCTCTTATCGAACCTGGGGTGGGCACTTGAATCCAAGAAGCTGCTCGTGTTGGGTGCTGGAGGTGCCGTCAGCGGGGTGCTGGGAGACCTGTTAGACGCAGGTCCCTGCTCAGTGGACCTTTGGAACAGGACTCAGGGAAAGGCTAAGGAACTGGAGCTGCGATTCGACGACCCGCGTCTGCGTTCAGTCGAAACAGACGGGCTGGCAGAAGGTTAGGACCTGATCATCAATGGCACATCGGCGGGCCTGAGTGGCCGGATGGTAGCGTTGCCTTCGCGAATTGTCGCTGATCACACGCGCTGCTATGACATGATCTACGGTGAGACGACCACCAGTTTCAATAGTTGGTGTCTCGAACAGGCAAACTGCCAGGTTGCTGATGGACTGGGTATGCTGGTAGAACAAGCAGCCCTGGCTTTCATGATCTGGTTTGATAGTGAGGTTGAAACAGCGAGTGTCATCAGCCGACTCCGTGCATCGTTGCAGCACTCTTAGCTGTAAGCTTGTGCGTTGATATCCGCTGAATACCTGCAGTTATTGTATTGACCGCCTGCCGCTGGTGCAGGTGAAACGCGCCACACTAAACAGACGCACGTGGAGGTTTTCGAATTTAGCTGCGGACAAGGGGCAGCGTGTCTGCTGACGCCATTCGTGGGATGCTCAGCCTGTCTCGGCAGCGCGATGGACCCGAGGTTCCGTGCCACACTACTACAGTGTGCTATATAGTGCGCTAATCGAAGTGTTAGACCTGTTGAATCATGAACAATCCACTCTTGCAGTTGGAGGGCTTGCCCTCTTTTCCGGAGATAAAAGCAGAACATATGCTGCCAGCCATAGAGTCGGTGGTAGCAGCAGCGCGAGAAGGTATCAAGGCGATACTGCAGTCTGAAGAGCATAGCTATGGATCGCTAGTGCACGCTCGGGAAGGGCTGGAAAGTCGTATCAATGAAGTCTGGTCGCCAATCAGTCACATGAACAGTGTGGTTAATTCAGTCGAGATTCGGGCGGCGCACAAAGCTTGCCTGGACATTCTGACAGCCTACCGCACGGACATGGGTCAGAATCGCAGGTTGTTTGATGCTTATGAGAGGCTGAAGTCCGGCGTTGAATATGAGGGATTGACAGCCGAGCAAAAGAAGGTTGTCGATAATGCCCTGCGGGATTTTCAGCTGTCGGGCATTGACCTGCCGGAGGACGAGCAGGCTGAGTTCGCTGATCTGGCGCGACAACTATCGGACCTGACCAGTACCTTCAATAATAACGTGTTGGATGCAACCCAGGCATGGACCAAGCTGCTGGCATCAAGCACGCAGTTACCCGGGGTGCCTGCCACCCTGCTCGAACCGATGCGTGAAGCCGCATCCGCCAGGGAGCAGGAAGGCTATTTGCTGACCCTTGATATGCCCTGCTACACGGCCGTACTTACCTATTGCGAAGATCAAGATATTCGCAAGGAATTGTATTTGGCTTACGGCACCCGTGCCTCGGACCGCGGACCGAATGCAGGAGAATTTGATAATACCGTGGTTATGCAGGAAATCCTTGCGGCCAGACTTAGGCAGGCTACGTTGCTGGGCTTTGAAAACTTCGCGGAGTTCTCTGTAGCAACAAAAATGGCCCGGTCCGGACAAGAAGTCCTGGACTTTCTTGCTGATCTTGGTCGTCAGGCGCGGCCTGCGGCAGGCCGGGAACTCGCTCAGATCGAGGAGTTCGCCGCTGCCGAGGGTATGGTCATCCCGCTCGAACCCTGGGACATCGCGTTTTGTGCTCAGAAACTGAAAAAATCCTCTTACGACCTGTCAGACGAAGAGCTCAGGCCCTATTTTCCGGTTGACCGGGTTCTGGCAGGGATGTTCGAGGTTGTTAAGCGATTGTTTGATGTTGAGGTTGCTTCTGTATCTGACATGCCTACCTGGCATGATGAAGTAACCACTTATGAAATTCGGCGCGGCGGTCACAGGGTTGCACGGTTTTATGTTGATCTTTATGCCAGGGAGAACAAACGCGGCGGAGCGTGGATGGGAGACTGCCGGGTTCGCCGTCTGGATGAGAAAGGCCAACTCTGTATACCGGTGGCTTTTCTGACCTGCAACTTTAACCGGCCTGTCGCGGATCAGCCTGCTCTCCTCACTCATCGGGAAGTTGTTACTTTGTTTCATGAGTTTGGTCATGGCCTGCACCATATGCTGACGCAGGTGGAGGCGGCGGATGTGTCTGGTATCAATGGCGTGGCATGGGATGCGGTTGAACTGCCCAGTCAGTTCCTGGAGAACTTCTGTTGGCAAGCGGAAGCCATGAGCTTGATCACTGGGCATTATCAGACTGGGAGCCCTCTACCAGACGGGATGCTGGAAAGACTGCTGAGCGCTAAAAATTTTCAGGCCGCCATGATGATGGTCCGACAGCTCGAATTCGGGCTTTTTGACTTCAAACTTCATACGGAATTTGATCCGAGCGAGGACGATATTATTCAACGTGAGATCGAAGCCGCTCGTGAGGCAGTGGCTGTGGTTAAGCCGCCGGACGAATACGCCTTCCAACATAGCTTTTCACATATTTTTGGCGGGGGTTATGCAGCCGGTTATTACAGTTACAAGTGGGCGGAAGTACTTTCTGCCGATGCGTTTGCTAAATTCCTGGAGGACGGCATCTTTAATCGCCAGACTGGCGAGAAGTTCCTCGCCAGCATACTTGAAAAAGGTGGATCGAAGGATGCGATGGACTTGTTTGTGGAGTTCAGGGGCCGGGAGCCGCAAGTCGAGGCATTGCTTAGACAGGATGGAATTTTAGCTTGAATGACTCGATGTCATCGGGCAATCTGCGCGCCGTCGGGCAACGCAGCGGTGTTGGTGGGCGGCAAAGTTTGATCCACGTCATGTTGAGAAAAGCACCGTCGCTGCTATAATTGCGCGGTTTTGTTGCCATGCAGCAAAACCGCATTTACGAGTGCCCCCACGTGCTCTAGGAATTTCAATACGGAGTCTCATTCATGAAGAGAGTGAAGCACATATGGCATGCTGGATTGTCGCTGTTGCTATTCAGTAATGCGGTCATGGCCAGCACTTGGTCAGATCTCAATTTGAGGCAGGGTGTTACAGAAATCAGTCGAGGCGTTTACGACCTCCATATGATCATTTTTTATGTCTGCTGTGCGATCGGGGTTGTCGTATTTGGAGCCATGATCATATCCATGCTGATGCACCGGAAGTCGATCGGTGCGGAACCGGCCAACTTCCACGAAAACACCAAACTGGAGGTCCTCTGGACGGTAATCCCGATTGTTATCCTGGTAGCAATGGCGGTCCCGGCGACCAGCACCCTGCGGGATATGTACGAGCCGGGTCAGCCTGATCTGGATATTGAGGTCAGGGGCTACCAGTGGAAGTGGCAGTATACTTATCTCAATGACGATCCTGCCCAGGAAGTCCAGTTCATGAGTGCGCTCCGCACCAGTCAGGACGAAATCTACAATCGAGCAGGTAAAGGCGAGCATTATCTTCTCGAGGTGGACAATCCCATGGTTGTCCCTATTAATAAACGGATACGTTTTCTGGTGACCTCCCAGGACGTTATCCATGCTTTCTGGGTACCGGATTTCGCTGTGAAGCGGGATGCGATCCCTGGCTATGTTCACGAAGCCTGGACGATCATTGATGAGCCTGGCGTATACCGGGGCCAATGTGCTGAGCTCTGCGGCAAGGATCACGGCTTTATGCCCATCGTTGTGCATGCCGTTGAAGAAGCTGAGTACGAAGCCTGGCTGGTGGAAAAACAAGCTGAAGCTGAAGCGGTTTTCGAAACCGTCGGCAAGACCTGGACGATGGAAGAGTTGATGGCGAAGGGCGAAGAAGTCTATCAGCAACATTGCGTTGCATGTCACCAGATGAATGGCCAGGGTCTGCCACCGGCTTTTCCCTCACTGGTAGGCCAAGGTATACCTGTTGGTCCGATCGCAGAGCATATTGACATATTGCTCTATGGCAGAGCTGGTACGGCTATGCAGGCCTTCGGTCAGCAGTTGAATGCCGCAGAGATCGCCGCGGCAGTCACTTACACCCGGAATGCCTGGGGTAATGACCAGGGTGATATGGCGCAGCCGAAAGACATTCACACCATGATGGCGAGCCAATAGGAGACGACGATGAGCGCAGTTATTGAAGAACATCATCACGACGATCATCACCATGGTCCTGACAAGGGGATCATGAGGTGGGTTTTCACAACTAATCACAAAGACATTGGTACCCTCTACCTCTGGTTCAGTTTTCTCATGTTCTTGTGTGGCGGCTGTATGGCGCTGGGTATCCGTGCAGAACTGTTTCAACCTGGTTTGCAGATTGTTTCGCCTGAGATCTTTAACCAGTTGACGACCATGCATGGTCTTATCATGGTGTTTGGTGCGGTAATGCCAGCCTTTGTCGGTCTTGCCAACTGGCTTGTGCCCATGATGATTGGCGCACCGGATATGGCTCTGCCGAGAATGAACAACTACAGTTTTTGGATTCTGCCGTTTGCCTTCGGTCTGTTGATCTCGACGTTTTTCATGGAAGGCGGTGCGCCGAACTATGGCTGGACCTTTTACGCACCCTTATCAACTGACTATGCACCGCCCTCAGTTACTTTCTTTATCTTCGCAGTCCATATGATGGGTATATCCTCCATCATGGGCTCAATTAATGTGATTGTGACGATTCTGAATATGAGAGCCCCGGGTATGACGCTGATGCAGATGCCATTGTTTGTCTGGACCTGGTTGATCACGGCTTACCTGCTTATTGCGGTAATGCCCGTTCTTGCTGGTGTTGTCACCATGATGCTGATGGATATTCATTTCGGTACGGCATTCTTCAATGCCGGCGGAGGGGGCGATCCGGTGTTGTTCCAGCATGTGTTTTGGTTCTTTGGTCATCCCGAAGTCTACATTATGATTTTGCCCGCATTCGGTATTGTGTCGGCCATCATTCCGACTTTCGCGCGTAAGCGTCTCTTTGGTTACGATTCCATGGTCTACGCGACTGCGTCGATCGCCTTCCTCTCTTTCATCGTCTGGGCGCATCATATGTTCACGGTGGGTATACCGCTGGCGGGTGAGCTCTACTTTATGTACGCCACTATGCTGATTGCCGTGCCGACGGGTGTGAAAGTCTTCAACTGGGTGGCGACCATGTGGCAAGGTGCCATGACGTTTGAAACGCCGATGTTGTTTGCGATCGCTTTTGTCATTCTGTTTACCATTGGTGGTTTCTCAGGATTGATGCTGGCAATTACACCCGTGGACTTTCAGTATCATGATACCTACTTCGTGGTAGCTCATTTTCACTACGTGCTGGTTCCTGGTTCTATCTTCTCCATCATGGCTGCTGTCTATTACTGGCTGCCGAAATGGACGGGTAACATGTATAACGAGTCACTGGGTAAGACGCATTTCTGGCTGTCGTTTATCGGTGTGAATGTGACATTCTTCCCACAGCATTTCATCGGATTAGCAGGAATGCCGAGAAGGATCCCGGACTATGCACTGCAGTTTACTGACTGGAACATGGTTTCCAGTTGTGGCGCTTTCCTGTTCGGCTTCAGCCAGCTCCTGTTTATGTTCATCGTCATCCAGACTATTCGGGGCGGCAAGGCCGCTACGGATCGTGTCTGGGAAGGTGCCCATGGTCTGGAGTGGACAGTACCGTCACCAGCTCCTTACCATACTTTCGCAACCCCGCCGAAAGACATGTCGGAAGCTCACGGCTGATAGCCTAGGGTAGGTAAAGACCTGATGTCAGAAGTAAAAGCCGATAAGACCATTCGTCAGCTACTCACGGTAGTGGTACTGATGTTTGGTTTCGGGTTTGCCATGGTGCCACTTTATGACCTGATCTGCGAAGTAACGGGGCTGAACGGCAAAACAGCTTCACAATATGTGGCTGATGGCGGTGAAGCGGTGGATGAAAATCGTCTGGTGACAATACAGTTCCTTGCCAATAACAATGCCAGTATGCCCTGGGAGTTCAGGCCAGAAGTTCGCTCCATGAAGGTAAACCCTGGCAAACTCAATGAAGCCTCATTTTATGTTCGCAATGTAACGGACAGAACAATGATGGCTCAGGCTGTGCCCAGCGTTTCTCCCAACCGAGTCGCTGAATACCTGCACA
>CAXPUI010000165.1:0-2501 GCA_964220205.1 Candidatus Allofontibacter communis
ACGTCAACCATTGAATTTGTCACCTTTGTCGCCAAGCTCGCTGTCCGCAACCCGGTATTGACTGCAAAGACGGTCTCATCGCTTGCTGTGATGTCTAATAATCGATTTCGCTTTGGCGTTGGGTTAAGTCCGTGGCCCGAGGATTTTGAGGTTTGTGGCATGCCTTGGGAGAAGCGCGGCCGACGCATGGATGAACAGATAGAAATCATCAGGGGATTACTGTCGGGGGAATATTTTGCGTATGACGGTGAGTTTCATGATCTTCGTGAAATCAAGATCAACCCCGTACCCACGGAAACGGTGCCCATGTACATCGGAGGCCACAGTGACGCAGCGTTGAAGCGCGCGGCGCTGATAGGTGAGGGCTGGATGCACGCGGGTGGTGACGCTGACGCGCTTGAGCCTCTGCTGGCCAAATTACAAAGCTTCCGGGAGGAATGCGGTACGGTTGAGAAACCTTTTGCGACCTACGTGATTTCGATGGATGCCTATACCCCTGATGGCATTGAACGGCTGGCAGAAGCGGGGGTCACTGATGTGGTAGTCGGGTTCAGAGACGTTTATGATCCCTCTACCCAGTCGATGAGCGTCCAGGAAAAAATCGACGCGTTGAGTGGGTACGCTGAATTCATGATTAAAGGAGCCAACTGATGGCCTATGCCCCGAATGACCGTGCTTTTTATGATGCCGACAGCCATATCATGGAATTGCCTGATTTCCTGAAAAAGTATGCCGATCCGGATATCAGGGATGATGTTCCTGAAGTGTCTTACAGTGCTTCCCTGGTTACCGATGAGGAAGTTGCCGTCATCATGAGTCAGGGTGGGCGCCACAGCGAAGAACACGTGGCTGCTCAGATTGCCCTTGGCGATCAACTGATTGAGAGCTCGAAGGAGATTCAGGCTCTGGGTGCCTTTGAAAAGACCGACCGGACTACCGCGATGGATCTGCTGGGCTTCAAGAAACAGCTGGTTTTCGCAACTCACAGCGTTGCTTTCCCCTTTCATCCGAGTTCGAAAAAACCGTCCAAGCTTCGTTACGGCGCGACGCGCGCGCATAACCGGCACATGGCCGATTTCTGCGCCGATGATGAACGTCTTATGGGCGTGGGCATTGTGCCGCTGGATGATCCGGCCTATGCCATCAGCGAGTTGGAAACGACTCTGAAAGAGGGAATGGAGGCGATCTGGGTACCGCACCGGGCACCCATCGAAATTTCACCGGGTCACGTTGACCTCGAACCCTTCTGGGCGATGCTTGCGGAATCAGGTACACCATTCGTTATCCATGTTGGAGGATCACCGCTACAGACGCTGAAAGCCTGGAGCAATAATGGCCGTGCTCCAACCAAGGATTGGATGGGGGGTGGCGAGAATGTCAGGACCAAGGACGCGGCGCTGCTGCACCAGCCACCGGAAACCTTCATATCCATGATGGTGATGGACGGTGTGTTCCACCGACATCCAAACCTGAGGGGTGCTTCCGTCGAGTTGGGTGCGGGTTGGGTCCCGGAAATGCTGCGCAGGCTCGACTGGGTGTCCAAAATCTATGGCAAGGTTGATGAGTCTGTGCGCTTTGAGCGTACTCCTTCTCAGCAGTTGACTGAGCAGATGGGCTTCACTCCGTTTCCCCACGAAGACGTGGCGAACCTTATTGCGCAGTCAAACCCCGATCTCTATCTCTTTTCCAGCGATTACCCTCATGTTGAAGGCACGCGGGACCCCATAGCACGGTTTGAGAAATTTCTGGGCGATGCTGAAGAGCCGATTAAGGAAAAATTCTATTCGGAAAACTTTCTGCGAATCTGGCCGGAAGCGCGAGTCAGTTAACTGGCAGGTTGCCTCACCTGGCGAGATTGACGACAACCTGTCTTGGTGTCGGGCCGTCAAAACGGTGACGGCCATGCATGACTCGATAATTGTCGATGAGCGCGATGTCCCCAGGTTGCCATTGCAGTGGCGTGGTGAATCGTTGGCTGATGTTGATCAAGCTGTCGAGAATAGCCTCATCAATCGGTGATCCGTCGCCGAAGGTCAGGGGTGGAGGTGCACCCGCGCCTCGCCGCCAACCTCGTGCCACGGCAATAACCTGGTTGAAAAAACTGCTTGATCCATCTGCAAGTTCCCGCACTGCTGGCATGACAGGGGTTGTGGCACTGAGCGCCTGTTCCTCTTGCCATTGCCAGCTGTAGCCCAGTTCTCTCAACCTGTTTTCTGCGCCAGCCTGGTTGGTCACGGACAGAGTGCTGCGCCAGCTTCTACCCTGACCGGAGCCCGGATCATCGTTTGCAGGCATCTGGATGGTGTAGCGCAGCCCCATTTCGGCAAACTGGTTTGCCCAATCGGGATGTTGATGCTCGAAGTCGGCCAGGAGCAGATCTGACCGGCAGAGCGGTGTTGCGCCACCTTCCTCAGGGGCAGACAGGCAGCAGAAAAAAATCTTGCTGGGGTAAGAAGGCGTCTGCGCCAGTTCGTGATGCAGGTAGATTTCCCTGTCCGGAG
>CAXPUI010000166.1:0-2795 GCA_964220205.1 Candidatus Allofontibacter communis
AAGAACATTCACATTGCTCACATTATTGTCGACGGCGCGGTCGATGCCCCGGACACCCTGGGTAAGATGATGGGTGCAGACGCGTTCCAGAAATTCAGAGAAACGAAGGGGGCTGAAGATGGCCTGATGTTGCCTGATGAGATGGCTGAGACCTATTACCATGTTGCCCGCCAGCATCGCTCAGCATGGACCCATGAACTCGATCTCAGGTCCTTTTCCGATCTCGCCTGGTGGAATCACCGTTAGAGATCAGGGGCTGCTCAGTGTCCGGAAAGGCGCCGTGATTCAATGCTCGCGGCGTCAAGTCCCATATCTTTCTGGAGCTTGATGATATCAGGGTGGGCAGCCAACACCGGAAAGTGCTCCAGCTTCGAGTTCAGATGCCAGGTCAACCAGAAATCCTTTTCTCGATTAGCCTGGACAAGCCAATTCGCAGCGTTGTCCATTTCGCGGAGCGACGCATACCCCAGACCAATTGTTGATGCGCTGAAGGCCACACCGGAGTTACGTACCGCGATCGCTTCTTCGAGGAGTTCCCGAGCGGCCTCTATGTCGCCCAGCATGACGTGTGCCGCGATGAGGTATTGGTACATAAAACCGTTTTGCAGACCGAGCTTCTCAATAGACTGTTCCGCGGCTTCTTTTAGCTTCTGGGCATTGCCGGATCGATAATAGACGTCAGCCAGGACGGATGAAACCAGGAACTCACTGCCATCGGTTGATGCAGTCCGGCTGATGATATTCAGAGCAAGATCATAGTTGCCTGCCCGGCTTTCCAACATGCTCAGAGGCTGCTGCAGTAGGACCGATGACGGGTTCTCAGCGAGGGCTTGTTGCAGTTCCAGCCGAGCTTCTTCCTGCCTGCCCTGTGGCCAGAGATAGGCATTATGGTAAGTGTACAGGGCCAGGTCTCTTTCCTTACCCGATACTCTGGCAGTCTCAAAATAAGAAAATGCTTCATCGGGATGCCTCAGCATGAATCCCTTGATCAGCAGGGCGGGGATATTCTCTGGATCCTGCCGCAAAGCCAGCTCGACCGAAATCCCGGTCTGCACAGCATAAGTGCTGTAATTGGCATAGATGGAAGCGTACCCGATACAGTAAGCAAGATACCCGTGTGCCAGGCCATAGTCTGGATCAATCGACGGTGCCTGCTGGAATAACTGGGGGGCCAGCACAAAAGTGGCCTGGGTGGGTCGGTCAAAGTAATACAGGCCTTTCAGGGTAAGATTATAGGCTTCTGCATTTCGGGTCCCCGTCGCCAGCTGCAGGGGTTGTTCGATCGGCAGTTGGCCGACCAGCGCATCCACGATGGAACCCGCGATATCTTCTTCGATAGCAAAGATATCTTCAAAACGGCGGTCGTACCTGTTTGACCAGATTTGAAAACCCGTTGATGTATCACTCAGTTGTGCTGAGACGCGAAGCCTATCGCCGCTTCTTCGAATACTTCCTTCCAGGACACGGTCAACATCAAGACGTGCACCGATTTCCTTGACATCCAGCTGGTCAGACTGCAGAGCAAACGACGAAGTCCTTGAGGCGACCTGCAGTCCCTGGATCGACGCGAGCGAGTTCAATACCGTCTCAGCGATGCCGTTACCAAGATACTGGTTGTTGTCATCAGCACTGAAGTCCACGAGAGGCATGACAGCCAGTGTGAGCTGATCTTCAGTGGTGGCTGCTTCCTCAGGCGGTTGGGTGCCCGAGTTGAAAACCATGAAGGCCAGGATCAGGATCAGTCCAAGACCTACAAAGTAGTCAGGTAGTGCTGACGGTAACACTTCATCACCATCCGCCTGATGATTGTCGTACTTGATACCGTCAGGGGTTATCTCGAATGCCCAGGTAATGACCAGGGTTATGGGGAAGAAGAGAATGATCAGGAAAGTGATGGTCTGCGCGATCCAATCCGGTGCGCCGAACATTGGAAACACGTTGGCAATGATTTCAATCATGAGCCAGCCGACCGCACAATACACACCGGCAATTCTCAGGACGTGCCTGCGCCTAATCTCGTGCCAGAATTTGATCATTCATGTCCCGTGATGATGCGTCCGTGCGACAGTCATCTTTACCCGGACGACCCTATATATCAAGCACATAGTTGCAATTTGATATCACTTGGACGAGTATCAGGCTGCTTGCAAATTGCAAATTCTTTAAAAGGAACGTCGACGATCAAGGAGGATTTTCGATGAAGTACCTATACAGGCTTTTTCTCTGGCTGTTCACGGCAGGAATCATTCTACTGGTCGCCATGGACTCTCTATTTACACGACAGCGGATGTCGCACGATAACGGTATAGTCTGTAAAGCGCGTATACGTATTCTTGATGATCTTGACATTCCGCCTTCCGACTTCTTTGCCCCGGGAAAGGAATATCCCTGTCGTTTTCGACATGCCTCTGTCTCGTTTGCGGACGACGCCAGACTTGTGGTTCGAAGTGCATCGCTTAAGTTTTCAGACACAGATCACGATTCCCCGCTCGACATTATGATGAATTCGGGCACCGAAGGACCGTTTGCGCATGCCTGGCACTTCTTTAAATTCATGATAGCGACTATTCGCGGACGAGAGCAGCACATCAAACCCTACCTCGATGCTCATCCGGCTATCGCGAAAGGTATTACTGAATCGATCTGTTACCCCGATACGTTCGCTCTGCTGAACTATCACAGCAAGACGGTGATGAATTACCGGGATTCAACCGGTAAAGACTGGTTGATCAAGTTCAAGTTGGCTCCCTGGGACAGGGGACCTGACCGTGGCAGACCGACCGAGGAAGAGCTCG
>CAXPUI010000167.1:0-4308 GCA_964220205.1 Candidatus Allofontibacter communis
CACGATGCGCGTCGGGTACGAGATGGTTCTTTCTATTGCCGCAAGCTTGTAAATATGCGCGTCAGCAAAAGCGGGGGCAAGGACCAGTTCAACAACATCTCTGCGGCTCTTGTAACGCATCATGGCAGTCGTACCAAAGCCAACATTCGTCTCAGCGTTCCAGCTATCAATATTGCCACCTAATGTTCTGGCCTGAAACACCGGATGGCCTCCCCTTGTGAGCAGGGACAACGCAAAAGGCCCGAAGTATTCACCAACCAGCTCGGAGGCATTCATCGCCTTGCCGGTCAACGGATGAACCACGTCACCCCGGTGCAACTGAACCTGGTTCAGCATGATAAATTCGCCGCCGTCATCTTCCTCAAGGAATCGTCGAAATGTCGCCTTATCGGTGTGCTTACTACCTTCGAGTTCCTCAAACGCCGCCATAAAACGATCTATCTCCACTGGCGTGAGCGCCCCCTGCCAGTTGAAGTACCAGAGGGAAAACAATGTATAAATCAACGGTACCAGAAGCCATATCTTCCAGACCATTTAAACCTCCTTATCCACTTATCGCTTTGTCTCTCTGACTATTTGTCTCTTTGTCTGCTGCTCTCACCATCTCGGGTCAATCGGGCGCGCCTCACTCTCCACCGCGGCAGGAGCCAACTGTTTTACCCGGACACCCGGTGCTATGAACGATCAAGCAGACCTAAAGCCAATGGAAAGACACGAATCACTGCAGCAACACTTCGCACCCTGTACCTTCGATGATGTCATCTACCTGTGGCCGGTCATCGCCTGAGAGCTTATGGTATTCCTCTCTGATCCAGGCAAGACACCTGCCCTGATAGGGAAAACTGGGTTGTTCCCAGCGCTTGCCATCAATGGTGGCTTCCATCTGCTTGTCACCTGACTGCAGCGCTTTTGCATTGGCGATCAGCGCTGGCGCGTACACCCTGCCAATTTCTTCCAGCAGTGGTCCGAGCACTTCCCTTACATCACTGATCCGCATCCACCCATCTTCATGACAGTCCTGACCGCTCAGATCATCAATGACATCCGTCCAGGCATAAACGCGGGGGGCTTCCTGGAGACATATCGACATCGGCGTCGGATCAAACTTCGCCAATTGGGTGAGCTGCGCATAGACACCAAAGTCGGCTGAAGACGGCCGCGATCCCAGCAGAAATGTCTGGCGGGCAATAATGACATCCAAAATCTTAAGAAAACGTCGATAACTCGCTTCAATAATGGGTGCGGTCACATCATTTGAGCCAACAACATAGAGACGGGATATCTGTCGATCTGCGACAAAAGCCGCTGCTGCCTCATGCTGCTGGGTGCTCATCTGCAACCCGCGCCAAAGCGGTAGAATGCTGCCCGCTTTCTTTATGTCTGCGTCAAAATACCACCGATAGTGAAACATGGATTTGGTGAGCCACTCATCCGCATAGTCTTCGATCAGGTAATTAAGGAAGGCCAGGACTGGATTTTCAGGCAGCGTTTCACGCCCGCCAAACTCGTCCTCAAACCGGCGGATAAGTGGCGTCGAGTCGACCACCGCTTCAATCTCACCTGAGTCGCCGGGCAGGTAAAATGTTGGCAGCAATTCAACCTTGGGCTTTGGCAGCCCAAGCCCCTCCGTTGCCTGATCACCGATCAGCAATTCGTAACCGATGTGACGATAGCGCATGTAGGCGAGCATTTTACGCGTGTAGGGCGAGCCTGGCGCACCTTTCAGGCGCAGGGGTTGAGTCAGATTCATTGCCGGTTACCTCTCTATCCAGTGCTTATTGATAGCATGGCCTGATTTTAATGACAATCATCAAAAGCAATCTTCAGCTGCCGTCAATATATATCGGAGAGCAGGTAGCGAGTGAAACAAATTCGCGCATGGGCACACCCGAACGGGTTGACCTATTTCGGTTGTCTCAAAAAGCTGAAAAATCGTCCCTTTCGAGCAGGTGCCCTGCCTGTGGTTCTGCTCAGGTCCAGCAGATCCACTTCTTCGACATGAGCCATGAATCGATCTCTCAACAGCGATTCCGCGGGTTCATCGCCTGCCTGATTGGCCTGCATTTGCCGGAACATCTCGTCTGCCTGCTGGTATCGTGGATGAGCACGGATTTCTGACCGTTGCTGGCCATTGATATCGCTGACTTCTGATGAATTCGTCTTCCTCTCGAGGGGCAGCAGGCAATCTTCAGTGTATTCCTCGCCGAGAAAATTCATGAGTTCAATAAACAACGGCTCCCGGTCATCCTGCAATCTCGGATATTCCAGTCTGAACACCTTCTCCGGTCCCCAGGCCTGCTCCGCCAACCAGGCACATTCTGCGTGACCCTGCCATGTCCTCAGACCCTCTTCAATTACCTGAGACGTTCCACCCGCGTTGTCGAAGTGCGCCAGTGAAAGCACGACCTCATCCGGTGAGCGCAAGTTATGAATGAACTTAGCCTCCGGAAACACCTGATTCAAGCCCCAGAGGTAGAAACTGTTCAGCGGTGTACCATCCACCCAGCGGGTTTTCGGGTCGTCGACAGAACGCCGAACCTGATAACCAAACGCAGGTTTATCCGGATTCGGGCGAATGCCCTTCTCCCGATATTTTGCACCATAGACCTGCTGGCATCGCTGCTCATAGGCGTCACAGACAATATCGTGAATAGCCTGGCCGATATGTCTCAGGAATTCACTCCGGGGAAAGTCGACATTGGACAGATGAGAAAACTTCTCCCGTTCGGAACCTTTGTTGAATGCGATGACACTGCCAATCGAGAGACTGGCGATCCACGCCGTTTCGGGCATGACCTGAATGTTTGGATGCTGACCAACACACCAGGTCGAGACCGAAGTGCCAGACCGGGGTGAACCAACAATGAAAATAGGGCGTGGAAGCATGAGTAAAGGCAATGCAGTCTGCCAGCAGATTATAAGTCCATGTCTGACAAAGAGAAACGTTGAAGCTGTTAGACTAGTGTCAACCTTTAGTTCCAGTCGGTCCCTGAATCAAGTATGCCTACGCTCGTTAATGCGAAAGTCACCGAGGTCGAGGATCAACTCCGTCAGCAGTTCTCAACTGCGCTGCCTTTCAACCATGTGGTCATTGATGACTTCCTGGAACCAGCATTTGCCAGGCAGCTGCTGGACAACTTCCCTGCGTTCGACAGAGACCTGGCCGTTGATGAAAGCGGCAAAGTTGGAGCCAAGTGCGTACATGAAGACGTCAGGAGTCTCGGTGATCCGTATCAAGCCCTGGACGACCTCGTCGCGTCGCGCCATTTTCTCAACCTGATTGAAACGATCACCGGAATTGAGGGACTGGTCTATGACCCCTTTTATTACGGCGGTGGCACCCATGAAAACCTGTCCGGGCAGGATCTCGACCTGCACATTGATTTCAATTACCACCCGACAAGCAATCTCCACCGACGGTTGAACCTGATCCTTTTCCTGAATGACCACTGGATGGAGTCGTGGGGCGGCTGCCTGGAGTTGTGCCAGGACCCCAAACAGCCGGATTCGGCTAAGGTCTCCATTGTTCCCCAATTCAATCGTCTCGCCATGTTCGCAACAACCGAACACTCGTGGCACGGATTCCTGAGAATTCTGGAAGGTGACGGCCCACGTTCCCGAAAATCCTTCGCTCTCTACTACTACAGCCACGATCGTCCCGCTGAAGAGTTGGAGCAACCGCACTCAACCGTGTACGTCGACAGACCTTTACCGGAGGACATCAGAAACAACCCGGAGATCAGCCGGGAGACCCTGGTCGAACTTGAACGCCTCTTATCACGGCGCGACCAGCATATTGAACGGCTCTACCAGGATATTCAGCGCCTGATGACGGAACTCGACACTTATCAGAGAAGCTGGGTTTTACGCTATGTAAGACGCGCACTGCGGCTAACCGGCGAAATACTCACCAAGCTCAACCTGCGCTGAACACCCCAAGGTCTCAGCGCTGCTATATCATCTCGCGCAACATTCTGCGCATCGCAAGTCCTGTCAACGTAAACAGTCCGGCTGGCTACTGGTCATGGACTGAAGTCTCGAGCAACGGACCTCAGTTACGCGCCCACCATCAATCGCGTAGTTAGCGGTGTGGCACCCAAAACAGCATCACCCCTGTGCCGAACAATCAGAACAGACTGGGAATCCTGTTGCGCCACGCGTGATAGAATCAGCTTTTTCGCTAAGCAACGACTCAATGCCTAAACAGTTGGCCGTCATTTTAGGTATGCACCGCTCCGGTACCAGCTTGATTACCAAGAGTCTTGAGGTGCTCGGCTTTTCGCTAGGCGATAACCTGATGCCGGAGAG
>CAXPUI010000168.1:0-2203 GCA_964220205.1 Candidatus Allofontibacter communis
TCATGTAGCGTCGACCCAGATGATAAGCGCCGACCAGGCCTGCCAGCAGGAGCATTGAGGCAATCTCCACTGCCAGGACATAGGGGCCAAACAGTTCGATCCCCACCGCCTTTGGACCAACAACCACACCACCAAGCGGTCGTTCCGTACCCTGCAATACATAGATGATTTCAATGAACAGTATGACGCACAGCAACGAAGGGAATACCCACATGCCTGGCCTGAGCAGAATATGTTCAGCAATATCCCCCCGGGTCCCGAGGTTCAGCATCATGATGACGAAGACAAACAGCACCATGATCGCTCCGGCGTAGATCACGACTTCAAGGACCGCAGCAAAGGGTGCACCGACAAGGTAAAAGAGGATGGCAGAGGCCAGCAGGGAGATGATCAGATAAATCAGCGCATGTGCTGCATTATAGCGAGTCACTGCCATCACAGTTGAGATCAGAGACACACCCGCCGCCACATAGAAAAGACCGAGTTCAAGGATCACGGCAGCAAGCTCCTGACATTGACCGGCTCCGATTCATTGAGCGCCTCGCCTTTATCCTTGTTCTCTATGGCCTTGCCACACACGTTGTAGAACGAGTACCCGGGATACTTGCCCTGCCCACTGATCAACAAATGCTCCTTCTCATAGACCATATTCTGGCGATCGTATTCACACATCTCGAAATCTGGCGTCAGCTGAATCGCATAGGTCGGGCAAGCTTCTTCGCACATGCCACACATGATGCAGCGAGAAAAGTTGATTCGAAAAAACTCGGGATACCAGCGACCTTCATCTTCGGTTTTCTGCAGGGCGATACAGTCCACAGGACAGGCCACGGCACAAAGGTTACAGGCAACACACCTTTCCTCCCCGTCCGGGTCTCGGGTCAGCACAATACGCCCCCTGTACCTTGGTGCCAGATAAGGCATTTCTTCCGGGTACTGGACCGTGTCTGCCGGGGTGAAGGTATGCAACAACACTCGATAGAGTGTCACGATCTGGCTCCAACAGGCTTTGAGGATCACACCCATAAGACAATACCCCCCGTAACGAGCAGATTGATCAAAGTAAGAGGCAACATGTACTTCCAGCCGAAGGACATCAACTGGTCATACCGGGGCCTGGGAATAGCTGCCCGCAACAGTATGAAGAAACAGATGAACAGGAATGTCTTGATAAAAAACCAGAAAATCGGTGGCAGGAAATCGGGACCCAGCCAGCCACCGAAGAAGATCGTGGCGATCATCGATGAAATCAATATTAATCCAAGGTATTCACCGACCATGAACATGCCGAACTTCATCCCGGAATATTCCGTATGAAAGCCCGCCACAAGTTCATGCTCCGCTTCCGGCAGATCAAAAGGCAGACGATGGCTTTCCGCAATCCCCGCTATAACGAACACCACGAAGCCGATAAATTGCGGTATAACGAACCAGCTGTTTTCACCCTGCCAGTTAACGATATCCACCAGGCTGAATGAACCGGTCAACATCACCACACCCATCAGCGACAGTCCCATGAACACCTCATAACTGACCATCTGGGCGGCAGACCGAAGCCCACCGAGGAGTGAATACTTGTTATTTGAAGCGAGACCGCCAAGCAGAACGCTGTAGACTGCGAGAGACGTCATGCCCAGGAAAAACAGCAACGCAATGTTCAAATCGGCGATAAACAGATCCGGTCCATAGGGAACCACGGCAAAACCAAGCAGCATAGCCATCACAATTGCTGTCGGCGCGAAGACGAAGACGAACCGATCAGCGAAGGGTGGCACCCAGTCTTCCTTGGCAAACAGCTTGAGAACATCGGCCACCGCCAGCCCTATGCCAAACGGACCAACGCGGTTGGGACCCAGTCTGTCCTGCCAGATACCAAGCAGCCGTCTCTCAAACCAGACCAGCACCGCCGCACCAGCGAATACGCCGAAGAGGGTACCGAAAACCAAGAGATACTTGACGAAGTCTTCCATCAGGAGGTCCTGTCCGAGGTAATGATCGCCGGGCGCATCGGATCAGAGGGTGCCTTGAAGCCGTCAATGCGCCTGGCATCCGACAGGTTCAGATCAGCAAGATGTCCAGTGCCTGGCAAAATGGGATAAATAACACAGTGCTCCGCAACCTCGTCATCTATCAGAACTGCCAGCTCGAGGCCGCCCGCAAGGATTCCGTCCCCGTGACCTACACCGATTGATCTTGACGTCTC
>CAXPUI010000169.1:0-2597 GCA_964220205.1 Candidatus Allofontibacter communis
GTCAAATCTAGAGCCAGCCAGTGATTTCTAAAGAGACTGAAGTACTGATTATCGGCGGTGGTAATGCCGGCCTCTGTGCGGCAATTACCGCCAGACAGGCCGGTGCGAGGGTTACGCGGATGGAGAAGGGCAGTTACGCCATGCGCGGAGGTCACACCCGGCATACGCGTAACCTGCGTGTCATGCATGACCGGCCTGTATTCAGCCTGCGCGAAGCTTACAGCGAGGACGAATACTGGCAGGACCTGCAGCAGGTGACCGGTGGCAAGACCGACGAGGTACTGGCAAGGCTGATGATCACTGGAAGTTACGATCTGCTCCATTGGCTGCACCAGGTCGGTGTAAATTATCAGCCGGCACTTTCAGGCACGCTGGGATTAGGCCGAACCAATGCTTTTTTTCTCGGTGGTGGTAAAGCGCTGGTGAATAGCCAGTATCGTGTTGCAGAGCAGCTCGGCGTAGAGGTCGTCTATGATGCCGATGTCCTCGAGCTCAACATCGACGGCAACCGTTTTGTCTCAGCCAACGGTGAAGTTGAGGGCAGGCCTTTTGAAATTTCTGCTGATGCGGTGATCATAACCAGTGGCGGTTTCCAGGCTAACGAAGAATGGATGGCCAGGGTCTGGGGCAAAGCAGCTGAGAACTTTCTCATCAGAGGAACACCCAACAACACCGGCAAGCCCCTTGCAAGCCTGATCAATCAAGGCGCCGATACTGTTGGTGATCCATCGCAGTGCCACGCGATTGCCATCGACGCACGCGGACCCCGCTATGACGGGGGCATTGTTACACGCCTGGACTGTGTGTCTTTCAGCATCGTGGTAAACAACAGCGGCGAGCGTTTCTATGACGAAGGCGAAGACTTCTGGCCGAAACGCTACGCCATATGGGGTCGCCTGATAGCAGCACAGCCGGGGCAGATCGCCTACGCTATCATCGACGCGAAGGTAGTCAACAATTTCATGCCGTCGCTCTTCGAATCAATTTCGGCGGCGACAATAGCCGAACTCGCCGAGATGATTAGCGTTCCCGGCCTCACCCTGGAAAAGACAGTCAAGAACTTCAACCAGGCAGTACTCGAAGGGACCTACGATATTAACCAGCTGGATGATTGTCACACGGCAGGCATCGACCCCCCTAAATCGCATTGGGCTCTACCTATCGATACGCCTCCCTACTATGCCTACCCGCTCAGACCCGGCATCACATTCACTTACCTGGGCGTGAAGGTGGACAACGAAGCTCGGGTCCATTTCGCCGAGGAACCCTCACCCAACATCTTTGCAGCAGGCGAAGTCATGGCAGGCAATATCCTGGGGCAGGGTTATTGCGCCGGAACCGGGATGGCGATAGGTGGAGTATTCGGCCGACTTGCCGGCACAGAGGCAGCTCGATGCAGAACCTGATAGCAAGCAGCACGAGTGCGACAGAGGAGGCTCGCCGGGTCATGCAGACCTGTAACGCCTGTCGGTATTGTGAAGGGCTCTGCGCTACCTTCCAGGCGATGACAATCCGTCGGGACTTCGCCAGCACCGACCTCGACTATCTGGCGAACCTCTGCCATAACTGCACAGCCTGCTACCACGACTGCCAGTTTGCACCGCCCCATGACTTTGCAATCAATGTACCTGCTGCACTCGCTGATCTTCGCCTGCAGAGTTACCAGCAGCATGCCTGGCCTGAATCTCTCAGCAAGGCCTTTAACAGGAACGCACTTTGGACGGCAGCGGTCACGACACTCAGCATTACAATCTCGCTTCTGCTGGCCTTCCTGTTGATCAGCAGCGAAACCATGTTCGGCGTTCACCAGGGGCCCGGGGCTTTCTACCAGGTGATTGGTCACTCACTCATGATTGCCATCGCCGGCATGACCTTCGGGTTCAGTTTGCTGGCCATAGGGATAAGTTTTGCTCGATTCTGGAAAACTCATGTAAAACCTCCCGCCGATTCGACGCACCTGACCGCCGCGCTCCGAAACAGTGTCACCTTACGATATCTCGATGGCGGGCATGGGCAGGGTTGCAGCAGCGTCGATGATCAAGCATCTAACCTGCGCCGATACTACCATCATTGCACCATGTGGGGTTTCCTGCTCTGCTTTGGCGCTACCTGTATTGCAACCTTCTACGATTATGTTCTTGGCATTCAAGCTCCCTATCCCTATTTCAGCCTGCCCGTCGTGGTTGGCACCCTGGGTGGGCTCGGCCTGCTGGTCGGCCCAGTCGGCCTCGTCTGGAACAAGTTCTGGAGTCATTCCGATACCACCCGCCACCAGGATATGGACTTAGCGTTTCTGGCCTCGCTGTTTCTGGTCAGCCTGACCGGCCTCATCCTGCTGATTTTTCGAGAGACGGCTGCAATGGGAGTACTGCTCATTATCCATCTAGGTTTCGTACTCGGTTTCTTCCTGATGTTACCGTACAGCAAATTTGTACACGGCTTTTACCGCTATGCGGCGCTGGTCAGATTCGCCTCCGAAGAGGCTCGCTAACGGTACTCAAGACGCTGGGCTGCAAAACGATTCTTCTTGTACCCATAGCAGCACGCCAGAAACCGATTGTCCGCCAGGAACTTCAAAGCCCGTCACCGGATATCCG
>CAXPUI010000170.1:0-4051 GCA_964220205.1 Candidatus Allofontibacter communis
GACGCTTCATGAGCTTGCCGACGACTTCAGTATATCGGCTGAACGCGTGCGGCAGCTGGAACGAAATGCCTTGAAAAAGCTCAGACTGGGTTTCGCCTAGGACGAGATGATGATCAAACTCAGCATCTTGATCGCTTCGTTGGGTGGCGGTCTGGCTGTCCTGCTTGGTGCTTTTGGCGCCCATGGTCTCCGGGGACGAATCGAAGACAGGCTCCTTGAAACATTTCACACGGCTGTTGAGTACCAGATGTATCATTCGCTGGCCTTGCTCCTGGTGGCAATTCTCGCGCAACAACCAGGTAAAAGCCTGGCATTGGATGTCGCAAGCGCTGCCTTTATGCTCGGTATGCTCTTGTTCTCGGGGAGTCTTTACGGACTGGTACTCACTGACATGAAGTGGCTGGGGCCGATTACGCCAATTGGTGGTTTGTGCTTCATTGTCGGCTGGGTGGCTCTTGGATGTTACGGGTTCCAGCGTTTTGTCGGGTAGTCAGCAAAAGCAGATCAAATCTTATGTTCTGCGCCAAGGCAGAATGACCACGGGCCAAAGCCGTGCCATAGAATTAGGCTGGCCGGACTTCGGGTTGCACTCGTCCAATGGCCATGTAGATTTCGACGCTACATTTGGCCGACAGGCACCAACGGTCCTTGAAATCGGGTTTGGCATGGGTGATTCACTGGTTACGCAGGCCAGGCAGTCTCCGGAAAAGAACTTCATTGGCGTGGAAGTCCACAAGCCGGGTGTTGGTCACCTCCTGATGCAGGCAATCGCCAATGATGTCGCGAATCTCCGGGTGTTTAATGAAGACAGCTGGGACGTGCTGACTGACGCGATACCCCCGAGTAGTCTGTCTGGTATGCAGCTATTTTTTCCTGATCCCTGGCCTAAAAAGCGTCACCACAAGCGGAGACTGCTGGATGCGAGTTTTCTTGGCCTGCTGGTGACTAAACTTGAACCCGGCGGATTGGTGCATATAGCGACAGATTGGGTGCCCTACGCGGAGGCCGTAGAGACTCTCTTTGCTCGCAGGCAGGATTTTGTTGCAGTCACAGTACCGTGGCGACCGGAGACCAAGTTTGAGCGTCGGGGTCGGCGTCTGGGCCATGAAGTGCGGGACATGGCCTATCGGCTAGTGCAGTAGGAGCAAGTCGTCGAGGAAATTTCTGCCTTGTTCAGTGGGTACCAGCCAGTCCCCCTGCTTTTCAGTGAATCCCCGCTCCGTTGCCCGGTCCACAAAAGCAGCCAATCGGTCAGTGGGCTGCCCGGTTCTCTCTGAAAAAAGACTCAACTCGAATCCTTCAGTCAACCGCAGCGCATTCATCAGGAATTCAAGAGTGAGATCGTCTGACGAAATCTCAGATTGTCTGCGATTTGTATTGGCCAGATAGTCTGAGGGCATGCGGGTTTTCTGAGTTCTGACGATGATACCGTCACGGGTCAGCTTGCCATGGGCCCCAGCCCCGATGCCAATGTAATCGCCAAATTGCCAGTAGTTGAGGTTGTGTTGTGCGGCTTCGCCCGGACGCGCGAAAGCGGAAACTTCGTACTGGTGAAAGCCATTTTCTGTCAGGAGGCGATGCCCCTCCCTGGTCATTGCTGCGAGGGTGTCCTCATCCGGTCTTGCCGGTGGAAAGCGATGAAAAACGGTATTGGGCTCAATGGTCAGCTGATACCAGGAAATATGTTCTGGATTGAGAGCTATCGCCTGCTCGAGGTCGGCCATTGCATCGCCTATGTCCTGGCCTGGTAAACCAAACATGAGGTCAATGTTGATGCGAGAGAATCCGGCCGATCGTGCTCCTGAAAACGCATTAAAAATATCGTCGGGCCGGTGAATCCGTCCCAGGTTCTGGAGATAGCGCTGGTTGAAGCTCTGGGCACCAAGACTGAGTCGATTGACACCTGCCTGTCGATAAATCAAAAAATTCGATTGGTCATAGGTTCCCGGGTTTGCCTCGATCGTTATCTCGCTACTGGTAAGAGAAAAGAATTCCTCGATGTGTTTGAGAAGCTGATCAACCGCGTTGCCACTAAACAGGCTGGGCGTGCCTCCGCCAAGGAAAACAGATTTCAGGTCGCGTCGTTCCTCACCCTGTTGTTCTGCGCGCAGGTCATGGATGAGGGCATCGATATAGTCTTTCTCAGGTAAATCCTGTTTCAGGGTATGCGAATTGAAATCGCAGTAAGGACACTTCCTGATACACCAGGGAAAATGGACGTAGAGGCTAAGGGGAATGACGCTCAAGGATCTTATCCCTCAACTGGCGGAGAGCCTGTCCGCGATGGCTTAGTTCATTCTTCTGGGACATGGCCAATTCTGCAGCCGTTAACCCGAGCTGAGGCAGATAGAAAACGGGATCGTACCCGAAGCCTGAGCTGCCGCTGGGTGCCAGGCTGATTTTTCCATGCCAACTGGCTTCCGCGATAACCGGTGTTGCGGTTTCAGCGTGATCCAGAAAAACGATGACGCAGTAGAAGAAAGCGCTTCGGTCGTCATGATCACCAAGTTCGAACAGAAGTTTTTCAAGATTGTCGTGATCAGTGGCGTTTTCGCCTGCGTAGCGCGCCGAAATAATACCCGGGCGGCCGCCTAAAGCTTTCACGCAAAGGCCTGAATCATCGGCGATAGCCGGTAGATTCGTGTGGGTTGAAGCATGGCGTGCTTTGATCAGGGCATTTTCAACAAAGGCGAGACCGGTCTCTGGGGGAGCCTCAATACCCAAGTCACTCTGTAGACGGATGTCAAAACTGGGCGGCAACATGGCGGTTATTTCCGCTGCTTTATGTTTGTTTGAGCTGGCAAGAACTGTTTTCATCAGTCGTAACGACGCATAAAGTTGATGTTGACGGGTTCACCTGTGTCCGGAGTGACGATCAGATTGAACCTCAGAAGGTCCGCTGGCAGTGCAATATGCGTGGCGAGGTAATAAATGGCATCCCGCTCTCTAACCTCGATAAAAGTTAATTCGGTTTCCTGCTCTAGCAGGTTAACAACGGTGCCTGACAGCTCGGCACTGGTGGGTTCTTCCTCCCGACGGAGTGATACGTTAATGACAACCTTGTTGTCGGCTCGCGTAATCTGATGCCCCTGCGCGACCCGAGCAGGAATAACCGTGCTGGGGAAGACCGTGTAATAGATATCAAATGGACCGTGACGCAGGGTTCCGGCTTTACCGGCCGGGCAGCCCAATACCAGACATATCGAAATACCAAAAAGCCAGGCCCGCATAGGCTCAGTTGAGCCCCATGACCAGCCCGGAAGGTATCCCCAGGGACATAGCGAGCGGTTGAATGACGAGGAATGAGTCAATCAGGGTAATGGTGACAAAAACGAGAATAATGGAAAAATCCAGTCCGCCCATGGGTGGTAGAAGCTTGCGAGCAGGCGTGCATATTGGATCAGTCAGCTGGCTGACCAGGGTCATGGCCGGGTGGTTTGAGTAGGGTGCGATCCAGCTCGCAATGACCATGATGAGCAGGGCAAAAAAGTAGATGTCGAGAATCAAGGAGGCCACGCCTACCAGTGCCCAGGCAATATAGGCGGGATGGAAAACCGGATTGCCTGTCAGCAGCATAACCATTGAGATGGCTGCGATCTGGACCAGCAGGGCGACCAGCAAAGTAGCGAGGTCGATACCATGGATGCTGGGCAGTAACTGTTTCAGGGGCCTTATGGGCGGATCGGTTAGCCGAACGACTGCCTGGCAGATCGGATTGTAGTAATCGGCCCGGGAAACTTGCATGAGTAAACGGACGAGTATCAGAATCAGGTACAGGCCAAAGAGAGTCTGTACGAGAAAGATCCCGGCGTTGGCGAAATTAGCGGTCATAGGAACTCCAGCTGTGCAATCAGAATTATATTAGGTATGGGCGTTATTTCTCATTGGCCATTTCCACTGACCGTTTTTGTGCCGCGGTGACTGCTCCTTGGACGATTTTTTCAAATTGATGCCTCTGAAGGTGCTCAATGGCTGCCTGGGTGGTGCCTCCAGGGGAGGTCACTTTCTGTCGGAGGGTGCCAGGAAGATCGGAAGAGCGTCGGGTCGGGAA
>CAXPUI010000171.1:0-2305 GCA_964220205.1 Candidatus Allofontibacter communis
GGTAGCTTCAACCCTCGGGTTCAATTTATTACCCGTTTTATTACCAGATCGTTTGTCTACTCTTTCACTCATAAGGAACATTTTATTATATTTTGTTCTTTTATAATAGACATACAGAACAAATATATATATTCTGTTCCTTACATCACATCCTACCAAAGGAGCAATCCTCATGAGCTCAGGTCTACCTATCCCTTTTGGCTGGTATGCCGTTGCCTATAGCAGCGACCTGGAACCCGGCGATGTCGAACCCATATTCTACTTTGATCGACATATGGTGATGTTCCGAACAGAAAGCGGGCAAGCCAAGGTGCTGGACGCTTACTGCCCGCACCTGGGTGCCCACCTGGGTCACGGAGGCCAGGTAAAAGGCGAACATATCGCCTGCCCTTTCCACGCCTGGGAACTCAACGGTGACGGCGAGGTTAAACATATTCCCTACGCCAAGACCATGCCCCGCCGCACAACCGAGGGAGCCTGTATACACAGCTACCCCGTCCAGGAACGCAATCAGATGATCTGGGTCTGGTATCACCCCCGAGGCCTGGCTCCGGTCTTTGATATTGTTGACATCCCGGAACTTAACGATCCTGACTGGGCGGAACTGGATAACTACGAGTTCGAATTCAGCTCCTGTATCCAGGAAACCGGCGAGAACGCTGTGGACATTGCCCACTTCGTGTATGTGCACAGCGCCAGGGAAATGCCCAAGGCAGACGTCAAACTGGATGGCTTTTACCGGGAAACCGAGATGAAGACGCTGGGACCGGTTATCGACGAGGAAGGCAATATCGATATGGATCAGCTCGAGGAAAGCCACCTCGTTACTCGAAGCTGGGGACCTGGCATGACTTGCCAGGCTTTCAGCCGGGCTTTCAAGACAGTCATGATGGGCACCGTCATTCCCGTAACTGCTGATAAGGTAAAACTGCGATTCTCCTTTACCAAGCCCAACGATATTTCAGAGATTTTCAACATTTACACGGACGGACTTATCGCTGAGATCGTCAACCAGGTCAAGAACGATATCCCGATCTGGGAGCACAAGAAGTACCAGGAGAGCCCGATTCTATGCGACGGTGACGGCCCCATTGCCAAGTATCGTAAATGGTTCGGTCAGTTTTACGATGATGGCAGCGATGAGACCCCGGTAAGAATGGTGCAGTAAGTCCAGTCCTGGACAAAACTTCCTCTGGCAACTTCCCTCAGACAGCCTGGGGTTCGGTCTCGCCTGCAATGTGCTTGCCGGCCTGGTAGCCGAAAGTCATTGCAGGCCCAAGGGTTGAACCCGGACCAGGATAGGTCGGCAGGATTGCCGCACTGCAGTTACCGACTGCATATAAACCAGGGATGGGCATGCCATCTTCGCGCATGACCTGCGCGTCGGTATTAGTCGCCAGGCCACCATGAGTACCGAAATCGCCGGGTTCAAGACGCAACGCGTAAAACGGTGCCTCATCAATCGGGGCCAGACAAGGATTGGGGGAAACTCTCGGATCACCATAATAACGGTCATAGGCAACATCACCTCGACCGTGCTCTAAGTCCTTTCCTGTCGCCGCGTAATCGTTCATCCTGCTCACGGTCTCTTTCAGGTTATCGGCATTCATACCCAACTGCTCTGCCAGCTCATCGAGGCTATCTGCCTTGGCGACAAATTTATCGTCATACCACGACTGCGGGATCGTCCAGTCGGGCTTGATATCGGGGGTCATCAGCGGTCCGGCGATGTAACTCCGGCGGAACCGAGCGTCAAAAACCTGGTAGGCCGGCACGCAGGAATTATCTTCCGAGTGTCTGTCGAACAGATGCAGCTGATAAGCCATGTAATTTTCTGATTCATTACCGATTCGCCTGCCGTCAAGATTAACCACGCAGGATCCCGGATAGGATTTCTCCATGATGGCGAGTCTTGGTGTGGGTTCACCGGGTGTGACCAGGGTCATACACCACCAGGCGCCGTCCATCAGGCGGGTCGCGGCACCCAGGCGCATCCCTTCCCGAATGGCATCGCCCGTGTTTGTCTTACATCCTGCGCTCCAGGCAGAGTTTGTTGGTTGCGGCAGATATTCCTCCCTCATGGCCTGGTTATGCTCAAAACCACCTGCAGCCAGCACAACACCTTTTCGTGCACGAATTCTGAAAGCCTGGCCCTGTTTCTGCACCACCGCGCCGATCACCGCCCCTGACTCATCAGCAACTAATTCAGTCATGGGTGTTTCACGCCAGATGGGTACCTGCCGATCCTTAAGAGACAGCAGCAACCGGGTAACGCCCGCCGAGCCCGTGCACAACCGACGTGCGG
>CAXPUI010000172.1:0-15546 GCA_964220205.1 Candidatus Allofontibacter communis
TATAACGCAGCCGGGCCGAGATGCTTACCAGCAGACTGTCCCGCCAGACAACTACAGCCTTGTAGGCATGAAAAAGCGCACCGATGACAATCAGCGGAGGCAGAATCAACGATACTTTCAGCATGGTTGGTAATTCATACATCAGTGAATCGGCATTTGTCGCCAGGGTGAAACCAACAACCACAACAAACACCCAGTTCAGAACTGCGAACCAGTTCGAAGCTGCAATGGCACGACGGTCATCTTCCGACATATCCCGGATAAGTTTTCGCTGAAAGAACCACCTCAGCAGCACACCAAGCAAGATCATAAGTGACAACCCATAAGCCATGCCCCCACCCTGCATAGTGGCATGCCACGGCGCTTTGAAGTACTGCGCTACTGCAAAGCCGTCCTGTATCATGCCGGTGACTCCACCGTCCTCTAATTGGAAGGCATACCGACTCTCACCGTTCAGCTCACGAAAAAGGTCGTCACCTTCCTCAACGTACTCTTTTCCACCGATCATCAGCGAACCTTCCGGCATAACGACGACTTCTGTGGCCGTCGCCAGGCGCAAGATGGATTCGAGTTTGCTGAAACTATTCCGCCAGGGCTGATAGGTCCCCGCGTATTTCGCAAGCCGCTCTATCGCGTCGGTTGAAGGGGCCAGCTGATGTGGTTCCGGAGGAAAAAAAGCATCGTAAAATGGCCAGACCAGTTGCTCGTAGATAATTGATGAGGCCGCCGGCCCGTTGAACGAAACGTAGAACATAAAATCTTCATCAGGTGCGATCCCAAAATGACTCACAAAGTTGCTTGTCCCGCCATCGTGGCCGACAACATCAATACCGTTATAAGGGTAGTGAATCGTGCCAAGCCCCATACCGCGTGTTTCAGGGTGGTGGCTGAACTCATTGGCGAGAAATCGATCGACTGTTCCGGGCTGTAATATGCGACCGCCGTTGTACTCACCGCCGTTCAGCAGTGCACGACCGAAGTTCTCCATTGCACCGGCCGAGGCCGCCAAGGCACCAGCGGGGCCAAAATTACTGATAAATTCGTAGGGTTTTTCAACAAACCGACCACCGATGTATTGGTAGTGTTTGGCCATTAACGCATCCAGTTCAGGTGGCAGGGGTTCCACGAAACTCGCATGCTCCATGCCAAGCACATCAAAGATGTTGTCCCGTACATACTGGTTGAATTCAACACCGGAGACATTGGCGACAATCAGCCCGGCAAGTGCTGTCGCCCAGTTCGAATAGGACGTGTGATCACCCGGCGGATTGATCCGTTCCGGCTGGTATTTCTCCAACGCATCCGCTAATGGCATGATGCGATCCGCATCATCCATGATCAGATAACCCAGAAACCCGTCTTCAAAGCCTCCCCGGTGTGTCAGGATATGTCGCAGCGTCACCGGCTGACCGGGCCAGTTGTCTTTTATCTTAAACTGGGTGATGTACTCATTAATGTCAGTATCCAGGTCGAGCCTGCCCTGTTCTTCCATCTGCAGGACCGCAATCCAGGTAAACAGCTTGGAGATGGAACCAGGGCGAAACAGCGTATTCCTGCCGTCAACCGGAATACGTTGTTCAAGGTCCTGATAACCATAACCTTTATTCAGGATGACCTTACCGTCTTTCATCACCATGACGACTCCGGCAGGACCGTGCTTGTTCTGCATTAAGGGTTTCACGGCACCGTCAACAAAGGCTTCAACAGTATTCGGATCTTTGACGTTGAGACTTATCGCCTGTGCGGACAAAAGGACCCCCGCGCACAAGACACAGAGTCGGTTTAGAAGTTTCATCGTTTTCCCCTCAGAAACAGTGGTTTTATTCTCTCTTAAACAGGCGTCCTGCTGAAGCCAGGTGACCCGCCTTGCCATTTTCAAAGTTCACCAACCTGTATGGCGCACTCAGCGGCCCTGCGGGCACTGCACTCATAAACACATCGTCATCGACAAAGCGAATAGGGATTGGTGGTGTCCATTCAGCTTTCACCGAATCATATATTTCAAGTGTTGGCTTGACCCGGAGGGCATGACCGTCTTCATGCTCCATCAATTCCATAATCATAGAACAGTTACTGTAAGTACCAATAAAAGAATCAGATCCGGGTGAAGGCACTGTCTCCGCTTCATCAAGACCACCCAGATTACGAAATTTATTCAGGTCCAATTCTTTGAAATAGGGTTCAGTCAGTTCAGCAATGATAAGACCACCATGTTCAACGTTAGTCAGGATGGCAATGGCGAAGTCTTTTTCCTTTGACATGGTCAGCCAGGACAGGATTCCAGGTCCGCCACCGCCATGACCATAAGAACCATCTCCATTTAACATCCAGCCCAGACCAAAACCCTCAGCAAAGCCAGGCCCCTGATAATCGATGGTCTTCTCTTGCATAAGTTTTGTGCTTGCTTCAGTCAGGATGCGAGTACCATTTGGACCAACGCCATCACCAATATGTGCACGACCAAAGGTGACCAGGTCTGTCGCTGACATCATCAACGTTGCTCCAGCCGGTGCGAAACTCAGCGGCAGGAAAGGGAAGCTTGTCCGCACATTTTCATCGGTCTGAGGATTCAGATGTTGACCGACACTGGCTCGATACAGCAAGGCATCTTCCGGTGTCGCTGCAGCATGCTCCATGCCCAGGGGTTGAAATATCTTTTCCTTAACCAGGTTATACCAGCTCTTGCCCGTTAGCTTCTGACACAGGTATCCGGCAATTACCGTGGCAGTGTTGCAGTAGGAGCAGTCTTCTCCAGGTTCGTGGATCTGCCCCATCGTCGCGAAACGAGGTATGGCATCCTCTACCCTCTCTTTGTCATAGCCGTGATCCGGTACTATTTCTCCATCAATCCCACTAGTGTGATTCAGCAACATCCTGACAGTCAGTTTCGCAAGTGCCTCCTTGTCTGCAATTTCCAGTTCGGGCAGGTACCTGGTTACCGGGTCATCAAGACTGACGACACCTTCATCAACCAACTGCATGACCAGGGTGGTATTAAAAATTTTCGTGATCGAACCGATGTGCATGACAGTCTCGGGTGTCATCTCAACACCGGAGACATTGTTAACCAGTCCGGTTGTCGCAGTGATCAGTTCACCTGCCAAATAAACAGCGGCGCTGATACCGACACCGTTTAATTCTTTGTTGACTCTCTCCAACTGCTGCTGCAGTTCACTTTGATCAAGTTTCATTAGTTTTCTTTTACTAAATTTATAATCGGGCTGGTGTAAAGGGCGACAAATCAAATTCCGGAGTTTCGCCCGCGATCAGATCGGCAAGCGCCTTACCGCTGCCACAGGCCTGAGTCCAGCCGATCGGACCATGACCTGTATTGAGATACAAATTATCGACTCTGGTTGAACCGATCAGCGGTCGGCCATCGGGAGTCATCGGCCGGAAACCGGTCCAAGCCGCAACGCCGTCGCGGGGGACACTGAACTGTGGAAAAATCTGAACGAGTAGATCTTTCAGGTTCTGGATTCGACCAGGTGTCAGCGTGGCGTCATAACCTGCGAATTCAGCCGTACCCGCGACCCGTAATTTGTTCGTACCCAGGGGTACGACAGCGGCATGCAACGCATCGTCAACAATGGCATAAACAGGAGATGGCTCCACATCCCCCACTGACACAGTTATGGAGTAACCCTTCGCTGGTCGAACCGGCACCCTGATCCCGAACAATTTGCCAAGAGGCCATGAGTAACTGCCCGCAGCCAGCACGACAGCATCGACTTCAATTCGCCCCACATCCGTCACCAGAGCACGGAGCACGGGACCTTCTCGTTCTACAGACAGCAGCGTTTCCTCAAAGCGGAACCGAACCCCGCTGGTCTCTGCCTCCTTCTGTAACTGTTCACAAAAGAGCCGTGCATTGCCAACTTCATCACCAGGAAAGTGGATACCACCGTAGAGACGGTCAATAGCGATAGCCAAAGCAGGTTCCTTCGCCAGCAACTCTATCCCGGTGAGCGGCGTATGCCGTACACCAGCCTGATTCAACCAAGCCGCTGAGGTTAGGGCACTCTCATAAGAGTCCTGGTCGGTGTAAACCTTGATAATGCCATCAGGGGCATATTCAAACTCAAGCGGTACGGACTGCAACAGGTCGTGCAGAACCCTCTGCGAATAATGAGCCAAATGTATGTTGCTGAGAAAACTCGCCTCAAATTCCGAGCGCGTGGCCCTGGCCAGGAATCTCATACCCCAGGTGACCATTGAGGGGATCGCCTTGAATCGCAACAGCATGGCCGAGTCTTCTTTACCCACTGACCGCAGCAATGCACTCATGACCCCCGGGGCATTCCAGGGGTCCGCGAGGCTCGCCGTCATCATTGAAGCGTTTGCATAGCTGGTCTCCCTTGCCGCAGCAGGCTGACGGTCAACCACGGTTACGGAGAACCCGTGCTGTCTGAGGAAATAAGCCGAGGTGAGGCCCGCAAGACCACAGCCCACTACAACAACGTGTGAAGTCATATCGACACGATATCCAGATGGTGTCCCAACTATTGACGCCGGGACGCAAAGGTAACCTCAATTGAGGGACCGGCCGAATTCCAATCATGGTTAATACAGTCCCGTGCTGTAAGAGAGAACGAATGGAAGTGAAGTCCTCACGATCACAGCCGACAAAGACAACAGGACAAAGTCCCATCGACTCAAGTTCCGACGTCTGGCTGAGGTTGTACTGTCATCTCAGCGTCATTAAATCGTAGTCGAGGTTTCTGCGGGAGAGACAAATTGACCAGCTTTCTGTTTGAACATGCCAATATCTTCGATGGTATCCACGAAGAACTGCTTGAAAACCACCATGTTCTTGTCGAAGACAATCGCATCGTCGAGGTATCAGATCGACCATTATCGTCAAGCGAAGCCCATGTGATCGATTGTCGGAACAAAACGCTGATGCCGGGCATGATCGATGCGCATGTACATGTCTATCTCGCCGATCTCGAAGGGCTGCTTATACGAGCACCTGCAACCTACTATGCACAGTATGCAGGCAAGTTTCTCAAGTACATTTTGAACTGCGGCTTTACTACGGTACGAGACATTGCCGGTGGTGATCACGGTCTTTCGATGGCAATCCGGAAGGGGTTTCTCACTGCACCGCGCTTCTATTACGGTGGACTAGCTCTATCACAAACTGGCGGGCATGGCGATATGCGGCCCCCGTCAGAAAAGACATCGATCTGCACCTGCGGCGCGGAATTCTCATTTCTTTCCATCATTGCTGACGGCGTGGATGAATGTACCAAGGTCGTCCGGGAAGAACTGCGCAAGGGAGCGCACCACATCAAGATCATGGGTTCCGGCGGTGTCATGTCCCCTTCCGACCCGATCGATCGCTGCCAGTATTCTGATGCCGAGATTAACGCCATTGTTGAAGAGTGCACGCGACATGGGGCTTACGTTGCTGCCCACTGTCACCCCGATGAAGCTATCAGGCGATGCGTCGAACTTGGTGTTCGAACGATTGAACATGCAACGCTGATTTCAGATGAAACTGCCGACCTGATGATCGAGAAAGGCGCCTTTACAGTACCCACGTTTGCCGTGATGGGAGCCATCCGCAACCCCGCAACCGGTCATGGCGCTTCACGACGCAACAAGGAAAAGCTGAATGCCATTTATGACCAGGCGCTGGCAGGTCTGGAATTGATGCACGAAAAAGGCGTAAAAACCGGATTTGGTACTGACCTGCTGGCACACCAGCATGTGCTTCAGGGAACGGAGTTCACTCTTCGATCCGAAGTCCTACCTCCTGTGGATATTCTCCGCTCCGCGACCAGCGTTAACGCCGAATTACTTGGGGAAGCCCATCAGTTGGGTCAGGTAGCGCCCGATTTCTATGCCGATCTGATTGTCGTCAACGGCAATCCGTTACGTGACATCGAGCTGCTGGCTTCAAACGGTGCCGATATCGATGTCATCATGCGTAATGGTGAGGTCATCAGGGGATAACGTACCTCGTCACCGTACCTGGCGAAAGTCACGGAATCTAGCTGCTAACCCATTCAGGCTCATTCTCGACGCGGGTCAGCCAGTAATCGACATCGACAGAGTCATCACCGAGCAGATACCGCCAGAACCGGATTCTGTTCAGGAACTCGAGTCGACCGGTATCCGCCTCAAACCATCTTTCCGGTTTCATCAGAATTTTATGGATGGGGTGCTGTTCGTGGGTGCCTGTCCAGAAGATGGGACCCTGCTGCTCAACCTCCGCGGTCAAGTCACTATCATCCCAGAGGCGAAGCTGACGTTCAGTTGGGCACATACGAATCTTGAACATATAACGGGGGTCTTCGCTCTGATTAGCCCCGCCCCCGTGCCAGATGCCCATATGCATGAACAATAATGTACCGGCATCGCAGACCATGTGCTTTTGCCCCGCAATATTCTGATATCTACCAATCGCCGCTTCGCTGACTATTCGCATGTGGGTACCGGGTATGAACCGGGTACCACCCATCGCCGGAGTGACATCATGGGGGAAATACATCATCTGCACGTCAAACGCAGAACGCGGATCGATGGTGGAGTCCTGGTGAGTGTGCTGTGACCTGGGCGCATCACCCTCGTAGAACCTTGGTGGAAAGGTGACGTGCAGGAAGTGATGATCGAACACGGGGTTTCTGCCAACCAGTGACTGGATAGTCCCCGCGACCTCGGGCAATTTAAGCAATCGGTCAATGGCACCACCTTCCGGATAGGTATCAGCCAATGGTGTGCCGGCATGGACCACCGGCACATTGCCATGACCAAACATATGTTGATAAAAGGACTGAGGAGTACCGTCTTCAGGAACCTCGCCTACCTCTGACAGAAACTGGCGATTGATATCGTCCGGTACCAGTGCGTCAAAGCGGAGGAACCCACGCGCCACGAAGGACGCCATCTGCTCCGAATTCAGCAACATCATGGATCGACCTCCACCAGCTTTTCGAAAAAGAACTCATATTTGAGGTAGTCCGTACGGAATTCTGTGCCAGGCACATGGGAAACCAGTGGACTGGCCTGAATAAGCCGCCAACCATCCTTGAGGGCATCAAGGCCCGTGTCATAAGGTGGCTCATCCTCATCGCCGGACATGTAAGTCTGCAAACCCGTGCCGTCATAATGTGCCCAGGCCACCACTCCGGTGTCGAGGGCCGAGGTTTTCAGGTACAGGACAAGAATCTGCTGCCTGGTCATTTTCCTTTCAGTGTAAGACGATGGACCCCGGCAATATAACCGCTTGTCGGGGGAATACCTAGCCAGGCTGCTCAAGCGCTTACGGCAACAGGCAGCAATCAAGACAAGTCTCTTGACCCATCACAGCAATACGCACAGGATAACAGGGAAGCTCAGGTTGACGGATCAGCCACCGCACCGGGACAACAAGAGTTTTTGCAGGTATCCAGAACAGCAGGTCAGTCACCATGATTCACAGAAACGGCGTCTACACCGAATATCGATCAAGCGAGGATGCTTCCCAGGACAGCAAATCCCTCGAGAAGGACGGCTACGTCGTTCTGCGCCAGGTTTTCTCGCCTGCGGAGGTCACCGAGCTGGCAGGCGATATCGACAGGGTCTTCAATGAGTATCCACCCGCAGGACGTTCAGGAGCGCGCAGCGATCAGGAGGATGAGGAGTTCCGTTACGAGATGCTCAATGTCAGCGCCGTCGCCCAGCGGGCAGTCGCTCATCCCGGCATTCTGAACGTGATCGAGCCATTAATTGGCGAAGATTGCCATGTGATCGCCAATACCGCGTGGCGCAATGAACCCACGACCGCGTGGAGCCATGGTGGCGGAGGCTGGCATATCGATGCCGGCCCCCATGTACCTCTGCCCAAGGATGCTGAATGGCCAGCTGGGCTCCCTCATCCCGTGTTTGCGATAGGCACTCATATTTTTCTTGAGGATTGCAATATCGAGGACGGCCCCACAGCCGTCATTCCCAACAGCCACCTGTCCGGACGATTCCCTCCTGCCAGGCACTACCATGACCCTGATCTGACCTGGCGAGGTAACAGCGCCGTGCCACTCATCGCCAAAGCCGGTGACGTTGCTATGTTTGTGTCGGATATCTGGCACCGCCGCTTGCCGACCGGCGAGGGTGATCAGGGCCGTTATTTTCTTCAGGTTCATTACGGCAGGCGGGACATCGCCCAGCGCCTCAGGCCAACTGCCGAGATCAACCACCTGTCCGAAGCAGCCCTGGCTCGCGCCCGGACCGAGCGCGAGAAAACACTGGTCGGGCTGCACAACAATCGCTTCTATGACGGTTGACCGGTCTCGAAGTCACCACGGATCGGAGCAACCCATGCAGGGTGATGCCATTGCCCTCGTTATCGACCAGCCATCCAGTCTGCCAGCGCCTGACCAATCTCATCCGGACTGTCTTCCTGAATAAAATGACTACCGGCTACCGTGACCTCTGTCTGGTTCGGAAACGTTCGACAGAGTTCCCGCATTTCACCCGCCAGGATCGCCCCGGGTTCAGCATTAACAAACAGCTTTCTGACATCACTATCCTGCAACCAATCGCCGTATTCCCGCGCTATCTCCGTCACGTCTTCTGGTTCGCCGGCAATCGGTATCTGCCGGGGCCAGGTCAGTGTCGGCCGGCGGTCTTCACCGGGTTCTGAAAATGGTCGACGGTAGACGGCCATCTCTTCTTCTGTCAGCCCCCGCAAGACCGAGCCCGGCAACACTCGCTCCACGAAGATGTTCTTTTCCAGCACCATTGCTTCGCCTGCCGGCGATCGAAAACCCTGGAACACGGGTGTCGCGTCTTTGGAAAACTGATCCCAGGATGGAATAGGTGCAACAATGGCCTCCATGTAACAGATGCCCTTGACCGCCTCTCGATGCAGATTCGCCCAATGGAAACCCAGCGCCGAACCCCAGTCATGGATCACCAGGGTAACGTTCTCAGATATCTCCAGTGCCTCGAGTGCAGCGCTGAAGTACTCGTAATGCTCTACAAACGTATAGCGTTCCGGGCCCGGGTTGTCGAGCTTCTCTGAATCGCCCATACCAATCAGGTCAAGAGCTATGCACCGACCCTGGTCTGCGACATGGGGCATGATGTTGCGCCACAGGTAAGACGAAGTCGGATTCCCATGTTGAAAGACGATCGGATCACCTTCGCCCATCTCCACGTAGGCCATCTTCTTGCCCAGCACTTCGATCGTACTCTTAGGATGTTCTGCAGTATTCATAGCTGTCTCGCCGGTCTTTAATCAGAGCCGACCATATCAGAATCGATCAATCAGGAACTACTTTTCAGCAGAAAAATCCAGGCTACGCGCCAGGCAGCACCAACCCCTATACTGTGATCATGAGAAAGTGGCTTATTCAAAAATCATCGCTCATCTTGCTGATGATGCTGCGAAACCTAACCATCGCCCTGCTAATGGGCGTGAACCTTCCCGGTAGCACAGGCCAAACAGTCTTAATCGGTTTCTCTCCAGGTCAGCGTACAGATACAGGGCTTCCATGAGCGCTCAACGTAAGCCATTCAAACAACACCCGACGCAAGAGACGTCAACGTCCTGGCCATATTCTTGCCCATATAAAGAAGCTGATGATTAGTTCTGATAAGACAGTCGACACACCCCGGGAATACCTGTGTAACATAGACGATCACGTTAGCAGGGCCTGATTCTTTCTATGATGACCAGACCAACGATCCTGGCGGCGATCTTCAGTCTACTGCTGGTAGGTCTTGCGACTCTGCTCAACCAGCACGAATGGCTGGGTCTCCCTGAGCCGGCGGCCCTCTGGGCCGGGTATCTCTATGTCTCGCTGATTCACCTGTCTCCCGCGCTGGTCTACTTGCTGAGCTTCCGGCATCTGTCCAGGTTCAGGGCCCGGCTCTTCATCAGCCTGTTACCAACGATCGGCTGGTGGTGCAGTGAACTCATGATGCGGATGCGCTGGCACTCGCTGGCAGAGGCACTATGGCTGGTTGTTTCACCCTTTTTCCTCTTTCAACTCGCTATCGTACTGACATTCATCGGTGTCGCCCATGTTTTGGTCCTCATCGCGCTCCGACAGAAACCAAGGATTCTGGCTGGACTCGCCTATACGCTGGCCGTGGTTCTGGTCGCCTTCTCGGCACCTGCCTCTATTGGCCTGTTTCTGAACGGCTATCAGGCCACCTTCCAGGCTGATCTCCTGCCGCATCCCAAGGCTTTTCCGGGGCGACTGGGTGTAGCAAGCATCGAGAAGAGTGTTGAGAACATGCCGAACATCATCTTTATCCTGTCGGACGACCATCGTCACGACTTCACCGGCTACGCCGGGCATCCCTTTATTGAAACGCCCAGCATCGATGAACTCGCATCGCAGGGCATCATTTTTGATCGTGCTTATGTCAGCACATCGCTCTGCTCACCATCAAGAGCCAGCTTTCTCACCGGTGTATCGCCCTATCAGCACGGGGTGTGGAATAACTTCACGCCCTGGTCTGACGAGAACCGGACATTCTTTGAATATCTCAAGGCAAGAGGCTACAACACGGCGTTTATCGGCAAGTGGCATATGCCAGGTAATCAGTTGCCTGAGCTTCCAGGCCTTGATCACTTTATCTCGTTTACCAACGTCGGTGGCCAGGGTGCTTACGAGTGGAACCCGATGATCGTCAACGGTGTTGAGGTCGCTTCGCGGACACGCTACATCACCACTGAACTGACCGACTATGCCATTGAGTGGATCGGGCAACAGGCTTCACCTTTCATCCTTTACCTGTCACACAAGAGTGTACATGCGGGCTTCCAGCCTGACGCCCCGGACATCGGCCTGTACAAAGACGAACAGGTTGAACTGCCGAGCGGGGCCCACGTATGGAGCGCGCATGCCAGGAATCAATATGTTCACCTGAACGGGGCACCGCTGGATGATTCAGTCAGACGTTACGGTGAGGCAATACATTCGCTGGACCGGGAAATAGGTCGATTGCTGGCGGAACTGGAATCGCTGGGACTGACCGACAATACCATCGTCATCTACACCAGCGACAACGGATACCAGTGGGGCGAGCATGAACTCACGGATAAACGCTGGGCCTATGAGACATCGATCCGGATACCTTTCGTGATGCGGCTGCCTGGCAATGAGCACCGCGGCACGAGGAACAGCAGCCTGGTCGCCAACGTCGATGTCGCGGCGACATTTCTTGACGCGGCCGGCCTGGAACCACCCGAGTACATGGAAGGGAGCAGCCTGATCCGCCTGTTGAATGATCCTGGGGCGACCTGGCGAGAGACCTTCTTCTACAGCTATTTTTTTGAACCACCTTACCCGACACCGACGTCTTTTGCCCTGGTAGCCGAAAGGTTCAAGCTGATTGAAACCGACTGGCAAGGCTACGAACTCTACGACCTTCACCGGGATCCCGGGGAAAACGAGAACCTGGCTGATGACCCGGCTTTTGCTGAGACGCGCGACAGCCTGATTGAACAGCTGGACAGGGAAAAAAACCACAGATCAACACATAGCCGCGATTGATGGCAACCTGGCCGCTATCAACCCTCTTTGCCGCAGGCTGGGGTGATCCTCGCTCTCCTGTAATGACTATGTGGTCGGACTAATAGGCAGTGAGTTCCGCTGCTATCACCGCGGCTGCGGAGACATCACCCGCTGAAGGCCCGATTATCGGCGGAAAGAGATCCTGTTTGGCTGGGATGACATGGCCCGAACCCTTCAAGGTGTAAAGATCCACAGTCACTCCCCGTTCTCCTGCCCATCGACTAAGCTCTACGCTGGTGTCCGGGTTCTTGTCCACTCCCTGGATTACTCGAACCTCTGGACCCGAGGCACTGGCCAGTTCCGCCCAGTACTCGGCCGTCGCGAGACTCGACAGGACCGCACCCCGACTGGCGTCACCCATAAGCTCAACCACTCCACCGTCATACGGATTTATCCGATCCTCTGTACCGTTCATGATATTGACGTGGACCGCACGACCCGAGGGAGTACAACCGAGATTGTCGCCCAGTGGCAGACTGGCACTGACTGCCGTTATGCCTGACACGAGATCCGGCGCTTCAAGACCCAGGCGATACGCCATATGGCCGCCATTGGAATGACCAACTGCGTGCACATGACTGATATCAATCGCCAGCTCGCTTTCAATATGGCTGACCAGCTGTCGCAGAAAACCAACATCATCAATGTTCTGCTGGTTGGCGCTGTAAGAGGCATTAATCCGGCAATCATTCCAATGATTCTCAAAGCCGGTGGGATAAGCCACCAGAAAGCCGAATCGGTCTGCGTAGACGTCAAACTCATTCACAATGCTGCCACGGATCTGTTCCCCGGTTCCGGTGGAACCATGCAGGACCAGCAACAACGGGACTTCAGCACTGAGCTTGTCTGGCTGATACAACGAAAAGGACCGCTGCAATCCCGACGACTCGATCTGATGCTGCGTGAA
Source organism: Candidatus Allofontibacter communis (assembly GCA_964220205.1). Taxonomy (GTDB): domain Bacteria; phylum Pseudomonadota; class Gammaproteobacteria; order Pseudomonadales; family Azotimanducaceae; genus UBA9659. The sequence goes on from CAXPUI010000172.1 coordinate 12,424, forward strand.
GCTACCAGCCAGTTCAGGGAACACCTTCCCCGGCACGTGAATGAAATAACGATACAGACCAAAAACAACAATGGCCGCCAGAACGATCAGCGCCAGTAGAACCTGGATGACTACCTTCATTTATTCACTCTTTTTTTGCGACATATTACACAGGTAAGATTCCCTATGAACAGTCTATACAGGACCTGGGGCAATTGAACGAATCCATTCACAATCTGATACAAAGCCTGACCATAGAAGAGAAAGCCCGCCTGTCCACAGGTCGGGACTTCTGGCACCTTCATGGGATCGACCGCCTGAACCTGCCCGCCATCATGGTGACCGATGGACCCCACGGACTACGCAAACAGAAAGGGGCATCGGATCACGTGGGGTTAAGCGACAGTGTCCCCGCCACCTGCTTTCCCACAGCATCGGGCCTCGCCGCAACCTGGAATGTCGACCTGATTGAGCAGGTTGGGCAGGCACTGGGGCAGGAATGCCTGGCAGAACAGGTCAGCGTACTGCTGGGCCCGGGTGCCAACCTGAAGCGCCACCCGCTTGGCGGCAGAAACTTCGAGTACTTTTCAGAGGACCCGCACCTGACAGGAACAATAGCAGCTGCATGGATCAAGGGAGTCCAATCCCTGAATATTGGCGTCAGCCTGAAGCATTACGCCCTGAATAATCATGAACGGGGCCGCATGGTGGTCGACGTTGTCGCTGATGAGAGAACTGTGCGGGAACTTTACCTGCCGGCCTTTGAGCACTGCGTCCGGGAGACCCAGCCCTGGACGATCATGTGTGCGTACAATAAGTTCCGCGGCGTTTATCTTTCCGAACATGAGTATTTGCTGAAGACGATCCTTCGCGATGAGTGGGGTTTCACAGGCGTCGTCGTGACAGATTGGGGGGCGAATCACAAGCGGGTTGATGGCATCAAAAATGGCCAGTCTCTGGAAATGCCTGGCAGCGGTGAGCGGAATCCGCAAAAAATTCTGTCCGCAATCGACGAAGGATCCCTGACCGAAGAACAGCTGAATGAGTCCGTCAGACCTGTTGTCGAGTTAATCACGAAATCTGCTGAAGCCATCGATCAGGGCGCCACGGTAGATCTTGACGCCAACCATGACCTGGCCCGTTCGGTCGCCGCAGAGGGCACCGTGTTGCTGAAAAATGCCAATGACCTCCTGCCTCTGGATAAATCAACCAGGGTGCTGGTCATCGGCGGACTGGCATCGGCTACCCGCTACCAGGGCAGTGGCAGTTCACAGATTACGCCAACCCGGTTGGAGCAACCCCTCGAAGAAATCAGGCGGTTGGCCAGCAATCCAGAGCTGGTCGAGTTTGCCGAAGGTTATGCTCTTTCTGACCGGGATGATCCGGAGTTGCGTGCCGAGGCCCTGGATAAAGCACTTACCGCTGATCGCATCATTGTCATCGCCGGCCTGACACCCGATTACGAATCAGAAGGATTTGACCGGACCCATCTGCGGTTACCCCACAATCAATTACAGCTGATCGAGACGCTGGAGCCGGTTCATGAAAAAACCGTGGTGGTTCTACAGAACGGGGCACCCGTTGAATTACCGTTCCGCAGCAGCGTATCGGCCATTATCGAGGCCTACCTTGGTGGGCAGGCCGGCGCCTCAGCCCTGGCACAGATCATCTACGGTGAGGTTAACCCAAGCGGCAAGCTGGCCGAGTCCTTCCCTGTTGCCATGTCAGATGTACCCAGCGACCAGTGGTTCCCCGGGGACTATCGCCAATCCCAGTACCGGGAAGGTATCTGGGTCGGTTATCGCTATTTCGATACCACCGCTACAGCTGTGGCCTATCCGTTCGGCCATGGCCTCTCCTACACCACCTTTGACTACTCGGACCTGGCGATCAGCATACCTGGCGAAACTTTCGACGAGGACAGCACGCTGACCGTCACCTTTACGGTCACCAACACCGGCTCCCGGGCTGGCGCTGAAATCGCCCAGGTTTATGTCGGCCAGCAGAGCCCTTCCGTCCCTCGACCAGACAACGAGTTAAAGGGTTACACCAAAGTATTCCTTGAACCCGGCGAATCACAGCGCATCGACATCAATCTGGGTTACCGGGCTTTCGCGTTCTGGTCCATAGACAAGATGGGTTGGGTGGCCGAGAGCGACACCTATCACATTCGAGTAGCCGCGTCGGTCGCCGACATACGCCTGGGCGAAGATATTCAACTCAGGACTGACCATGCAATCGGGCAAAGAAACCCGGCTCTATCAGCCTACTTCAACCCAAACACCCTCGATTTTGATGACGCCAGTTTCAGCAGTTTACTCACGCACCCCATACCACAAGCAACGCCGACAACCCCCTTCCAGCTTAACTCCACCCTGGAGGAGATCAGAGAGAACTGGTTGGGCAGAATCATTCACGACGCTGCGTTGAAACAGACCACCAAAATGATCGGTGGTGGAAGCCCAGAAGGCACCGAACTGCAGCTGATTCAAGCCATAGTTGCGAACATGCCTATGAGGGCATTTATCACGATGAGCGGCGGCAAATTAAGTGAAGGTCTGATGAACCGAATCATTCACATCATGAACAATGACTGGCTCAAGGCTGTATCAGGGCAAGAGGCGCGAAGTGAGTGACCGGAGTTCACCCAGCGGTGATAGCTCACTTGGGATCATTTTTCCCAACCAGCACCACCATAGTTTTGGGTAGATTTATCGAGCAAATTGAAGCTCTATTTTGTGGCGACTTATCTCACGACACACGACGCCGCAGAGAATCGGACTATGAACGAAATAACATGACTTCGCCGACTGTAAGGCCGATCAGAGTGAGCGCACAGGAACTGTACCTGCTAGCATTCCAACAATTCACTCAGCAATAGCCTTAAAACGGGTTAAATACAGCAAATAGAGACTTTTAACTCCCTTCGGTTATCCGAAGTAAATTATGTACCGTGAGCTTGCCTAAATTGCCCTTGCTGGAGCACCTTTCTTCTGTTGGCATAACCAAAATATGACAACGGGAGTAATTTAATGGAGTTTACATCTTACGAAACGTTAAAGTTTGAACGTAGAGGTCAGCGGCTGGACGTTACTCTTGACGGTGTTGGGCCATTTAATGGTGTCAATGAACAAATGCACATCG
>CAXPUI010000173.1:0-2450 GCA_964220205.1 Candidatus Allofontibacter communis
CCTGCATTCGCTTGACGCGAACAAAACGGAATGAGAACCACGCCAGAGCCGCTGTCAGGACCAGAAGTACTGGCATAAGCCACTGAACAGGAAAGCGGTCGCCTATCGTCGTGGCTTCATAGTCCGCCAGCGCGCGCTCAGCCCTGGGCAAAAGGCGATCTGGCAGAAAAACAGCGGGTGGCTCTGCAAGCCCCCTGCTTGAGGCAATCCACTTGTCCGGCAGACGATCAATCTGCACGAGGAAACGACTCCGAACCTCGTAGGCGGCCAGTCGCCATGCATCTAGTTGATGGCTCTGGTAGGCAGAGAGCGGACCTGCTCTGATCACCACCTCAACCACATCGATGGGTGCCGCCAGATCCACCACGGCCAATCCCCGTGATGACTGGAAATCAGCGATCAACTGATTGGTTCTCTGCCAATGTTTTTCAACCCGGTCATAGCCCGCTGCCACATCAGCAACGACGCTGCGATAGCCATAATGGACAAATAGTAATGCGCTGCTGAAAGATACGAGGACGAGAAAGACCAGGGTTTTATGGATGCGCAACGCAAAAACAACCGCAAAACAGCCACCCAGCAGGCCTGAGATACTGAGCCAGAGAAACAGGATAGCGCTCTGCGCCAGGCCAGACCGCTCTTCACCACTGGTAAAGCTCGAGATGATCGGCACATAGTGGCCATCGGCGGTGAAATCCACAACCGGATCACCGTCCAGATCAAGCCAGCCAAACAGCGTAACCCGGTCACCCGGGTCAATCCGGTATTCAGTATGGCGGTAGTCTCCCTGACGCCTGTTGAATTTGGAGCGGATAGAGAAATCAATCACTCCCGCCCCCTGGCCAGCGAGGACAAACGCCTTTGCCGAACCGTCATCGAGCAGAAAATCCACCACTTGCGTTTCATCACGCACCGTGACCCATCGCCGGTTGCCGTCGGAATCCCTGTCCTCCCGTTCCAGCACATACCGATAGTAGAGGGTCTCCTGACCGCTCTTTGGCGCTTCCAGCAGTTGGGTACTGGCCAGCGCCTGACCCTTGAGTTGGCTTTCGCCACCGACCGATTCCTGAATCCTCAACAAGGGAATACGTTCCAACTTGCGGAAACCCAGAATGTCGTCAAACGCCGACTCACCCATCAGGATCGACGCCCCGCCGCAAATCGCTGCCAGGACTAAACCAAAGACTATTCGAAACACGAATTCTTACTCATTCTGTGTGCAGCAATTTAGCTGTCACGCGTAAAACAGGCAGTCGAATAACAACGACAACCCCCGAAACATCGTCAGTATTCTGCAAGCTGATTTCCCCTCCATGATACGCAACAATAGTTTTCGCTACATACAGGCCAAGCCCCAGGTGCTCAGCATCGGGTTCCCTGACGCTGACCATGGATTCAAATAGGCTTTCAGGGTCATCTAACGGCAAGACCGGCCCCTCGTTTCTCACGGTCAGCAACGCCATATCATCTTCCTTACACAAGCTGGCAAAAACCATCCTTGTCGTGGAAAATTCAACGGCATTGTCGACTATCTTATCGAGACTCTGGGCAATAAGCTCAGGAATTCCGGTGATCGGTATATCGTTGTCGACCACCGTCAATTCAAACTCAACATCTGGGTGCGCCAGTCGGTAACCCTCAAAACAGCCGGTCACCGCTTGTACCAGGTCAAATCGAACAACTTCGTCTTCATCCAACGCTTCCTCAAGACGCCTTGCCTCGGACATTTTGGCCAGAATGCCTGACAATCGGCGTAAACCCTCGATGGCACGCTCCAGGTAGACCTGTCCTGCCCGCCCTACCTCAATCTGCTCAAGCGAGGACCTGATGATCGATACGGGCGTCTGCAACTCGTGGTTCATGCGCCCAGCCATGCGCTCCAGATAATGATTATAGTTAGCGACCCGCTCGAGTTCCGAGGCCAGCTGTGTATCGTGTCGCTGCAGACGGACCAGCGAATGCCATAAACTCAACAGCATCACGCCCAGCCCCAGAGCCACGAGCACACCAAGCTGCAGATTTCTGGCATGCCAGGTACTTTCCAGCTGACCTGTCTCCTGCCTCATCACAACGCTTCCAAGTACCCGAGAACCATTCACCATCGGCGCAGTCACCTCAATAAAACCCTCAGTCGGCCAGCGTTCGCTCTGCGCCAGGACCTGACCCAACGCCGCTATCAACGTCGCTGATCTAGCCTGGTTTTCAACAAGCGTCTCAAGGGCTGTCGGCCGCTGGACAAGATAGCCCAGGCCCGCTGGTTCTTCCGTGTCACTCCGGCCCACGTAGCAACAGGGCTTTTGACCCGGGTTGTCAACATCGGCAACCAGCGTTGAAAATCTCCGGGCGATAAGCTGTTCCGGGATTTGTATTTCCAGATTGTAGCCTACCGCCGTTTTCAGCCAGCGACCGGTAATTTCCGGCACCGGTCGCAGGGACCTCAGGCCTCTACC
>CAXPUI010000174.1:0-21964 GCA_964220205.1 Candidatus Allofontibacter communis
TCATCTAAGGGTGACTCGTTTAGAACGGCAGGGAGTTGGTCGGCATAATGGGTGGCGGCCTCGAAAGCCTTGGCCATCTGGAGGACCTCAAGGTCGGCTCCCGGCGGACCAACGATCTGTAGACCCACCGGTAGACCCGCGTCTGAAAACCCACAGGGCATGGATATGCTTGGTAGGCCGGTCGGTGTAATGACACAGCAGACTGACATCCACTCTAGATAGTCGCTCATTTCATGGCCGTTGATCTCAGCCACCCACTCGGTGTCGATATCGAATGGTTCAACCTGCGTGGTGGGCACAACCAGGAAGTCATGTGTTTCAAAAAAATCGAGCATCCTCAGGTAGATTCTGGTCCGCTGTACATCAGCCCTGCTCAAGTCATCGCCTGTTAGACTGCGGCCATAGGTCACATTATCGATGACCGTCTGCTTGATCTGGTGTTGATTGTCGTCGAAGAAAGACTTGCTGATTTCAGCGAACTGATTGCCGCGCAGGACGCGAAAGACATCCATGGCATCAGAGAGATCCAGGTCGGTCTCGCGAACCTCACAGCCGATTGCGTGGAAATGTGCTGCCGCTGCATTGAATGTGCGGGTGATCGCCGGCGCCATCGGCAGATGCTGGAGGTTCTCGCTCCAGCCGATGATCTTGCCGGGAAGGGCAGGTTCAAGATTACCGGCCAGTGCCGGTAAGTCAGTCAAGGATATTGGATCCCGTTGATCCGGCCCGGCCTGAACGCTCAACAGGAGGGCGCAGTCATCGACAGTCCTTGCCATCGGTCCTTCCACGCTCAGGCGGCTCTGCCATCCCATGGCGGTTGGAACGATAGGGATGCGACCGATGGAGGGCCGGAAACCGATAACATTGCAGAACGCAGCAGGGTTTCGCAGCGAGCCGCCCAGGTCGCTGCCGTCGGCGATCGGCAGCATGCGGCTCGCCAGGGCTGCTGCAGCGCCGCCGCTGCTCCCACCAGCGACCTTGCCGAGGTTGTAAGGATTGCGTGTGACGCCAAATACAGGATTGAAGGTGTTTGACCCAGCGCCGAATTCAGGGGTGTTGGTTTTACCGATGATCACGGCGCCGGCATTTCGAATTCGCTCCACCATCAGGGCATCAGTCTTGGGTATCTGGTCGCGGAATATCGGTGAGCCCATCGTCGTGCGGATCCCGCGGGTTTGGACCAGGTCCTTGATGGCAATTGGCAGTCCGGCAAGCGGACCGGGGTTTTCGCCACGGTCGAGCGCTTTATCGATGGCAGCGGCCTGTGCCAGGACCTCTTCCTCAGGTACCAGTGTACAGATGGCATTTACGGCTTTGTTGACGCTGTCTATATGCTCGAGAAAAGCCTGCAGGACCTCCACCGTTGACAGGTCCCTGGAACGAATCCGGCTCCCCAGGATAGTTGCGCTCTGATAGCACGGATCGGATGACATGCCTGACATATTTAAACAACTGTTCGAATCCAGCGGGTAAGAGTAAGGCTGATTGATCGGAAAGGCCATAGAATTGAATAGGTAAAGCATCCATACTGATTATCAGGGAGGTGGACAATGAAACAATCTATCTCGATTCTGATGCTGCTGGTCAGCGTTGAGTCTTTGGCCTTTGATCTGGTTGTCAATCACGGCCGGGTCATGGATCCGGCTTCAGGGCTGGCAGACATCCGGCACCTCGGGGTCGAGGCCGGGGTTATTACGACCGTCTCTGAGCAACCGCTTACCGTCGACAAGCGCACGACTGTCATCGACGCGTCGGGCCTGGTTGTTGCGCCGGGGTTTATTGATATCCACGCTCATGGCCAGGACCCGGTCAGTAACCGGTTCCAGGCAGGAGACGGCGTCACCACCGCGATGGAGCTCGAAATTGGGGTTTTCCCCGTTGCGGATTGGTACACCGGACGTAGTGGTAACGCCCCCTTGAATTTTGGTGCGACCGTGTCCCATCCATGGGCGCGTGCGAGAGCGCAGGGCTTTGGAGAGGATGCGGTCCTGACGGCCGGCGCCAACAGCGCGTTGACCGCAGATCAGCATGCCAGCATGCTCACCGCGCTGCGGCAGGGGCTCGCTGAAGGTGCAATTGGCATCGGTATGGGGATTGCCTATACCCCGGAGGCGGACCACCAGGAGATTTTGTCGGTATTCCGGCTGGCCGCTGAATGGCAGAAGCCCGTGTTTGTGCACCTGCGTAACGCCAAGTTCATGAACGATGACCTGTTAGCGCCGCTTCAGGAGGTGCTCAGCAATGCGGTCGTTACCGGTGCCTCGTTACATGTGGTACACATCAATTCGAGTCTCGATACGGCAGCGAAAACAGCGGTTTCTATGATTCGCGACCTGCAGGCTCAGGGTTTCGATATTACGACGGAGAATTATCCCTATACTTCTGGCTCGACCCGCCTGGAATCCGCCCTGTTCGATGAATGGGACCAATACGATCGACTGCAATGGGTCGCAACCGGGGAGTTTCTGACTGCTAAAACGTTTTCGGAATATCGCCGGAAGGGTGGTTGGGTCATTATCCATGGCCGCTCTGTAGTGCTGAACGACTGGCTGGTCGAGCAGCCTGACCTCATTATTGCCAGTGACGGCATTCCCTATGTCGATAACCTGTCACATCCCAGGAGTGCCGGCACGTTCAGTAAGGTGCTGGGGCACTATGTGCGGGAGAAGCAGTCGTTAACCCTGATGCAGGCACTGGCGAAGATGACGATCATGCCTGCTCGCCGCTTAGAGAAGTTCGCGCCGGCGTTAGCGCGCAAAGGTCGCCTGGCCGTGGGTATGGACGCGGACATCACTATTTTTGATCCGGCTTCCGTCATTGATCGGGCAACCTATACTGAACCCGGACAGTATTCTGCCGGCATCGTCCACGTGCTGGTCAACGGCTTCGCCGTGGTCAGTAATGGTGTCGTGATGCCCGACAGATATCCTGGGCAGCCGGTAAAGGGTATTGGAGGGAAACCGAATGAACACCAGTGAGTTGCTTGACGGATTTCGTCAAGTTGCCGAGAAGTCCCTTGACTGCTGGGGTCTTCAGGGTGAGCTAAACCTGATCAAGCATCGGGAGAATTCAGTTTATGAAGTGAATACGGATTCGGAACGATTTGCGCTGCGTGTGCATCGGCAGGACTACCATTCAGATTCAGCGCTGAGGTCTGAGCTTCATTGGACACGCGCTCTGCAGGCATTCGGTGTCGGTGTTCCGGAAAGCATTCCGGCCAGCGATGGTCGGGATTTCGTCCGCGTCAGCGTTCCGGAACTGCCCGGGGAATTCCAGGTGGATATGATGGCCTGGATTGACGGTGAACAGATTGGCAATATTGAAACAGGTCTGGGTGAGGGCGCTGCCGACTGTTTTCGATCCATAGGGCAGGTCGCTGCACAGATCCACAACCAGGCCAGTAACTGGCAATTGCCGGAAGGGTTTGTCCGACACGCCTGGAACATCGATGGTCTTGTGGGGCCGGAGCCGTTCTGGGGTAAGTTCTGGGAACTTAGCGAGTTAACCGATGACCAGCTCAGGCTCATCCATGAAGCCAGGGAGAAAGTCGCTCTAGATCTAGAGGCCTTTGGCCAGTCGAAGGAAGATTACTCGATGATACATTCCGACTTTGTCCCCGAAAATTTCCTGCGCGATGGTGCTCGTGTACAGGTTATCGATTTTGATGATGCGGGATTTGGCTGGCACTTATTCGACCTGGCGACAGCCTTGTACTTTATCCAGGATGACCCGGCTTTTGATACAGCGAAAACCGGACTGATCGATGGCTATCGTGAGTTCCGCGATTTGCCGGATGAAAAGCTGGACCAATTGCCTCTGTTTACAGCGGCCAGGAGTTTTACCTATCTCGGCTGGCTGCATACCCGGGAGCGAACAGACGAAACCCTGGCTATGACTCCGGCGCTTATCGAGCTTTGCTGTGCAGCCTGTGAGGCTTACCTGTAAGGTGGAGCCCATCACCCCGCAAGAGTTTGACCTTAAGTCCCTGCCTGATGGGTTTTATGATGATCCGTTTCCCACCTACCGGCGACTCAGAACGGAGGCGCCGATCAAAGCTCTGGGGGATGGTGGCTACCTGCTGACACGCCACGCGGACCTTGTGGAGGTATACCGGAATACCCGTTCCTTCAGTTCCGATAAGCGGGCCCAGTTTGCACCGGTCTTCGGGGAAGGATCGCCACTGTACGAACATCACACCACCAGCCTTGTCTTTAATGATCCGCCGCTGCATACGCATGTTCGGCGGGCTATCGGTAATGCCCTGTCCAATCGTATGGTAGAGGTGCTGCGGACGGATCTTGAGGATCTGGTCGGTAGGCTGCTGGATGATCTGGACACGGCCGATTCCTTTGACCTGATTGCCGATTACGCCGCCAGAATCCCGGTTGAGATTATCGGTAATATGCTGAGGATTCCCCGGGAAGCGCGAGGCCCCTTGCGACGCTGGTCCCTGGCGATACTTGGCAGCCTCGAAGTCAGCGCGGACGATGAGGTTCTGCGCCGGGGTCATGAAGCAGTCAGCGAATTCCTGGCCTTTCTCGAGGCGTTTGTCAGTCGGCACCGTGAACGGATGACAGATGATGAGGACGACATCCTTTCCAGGTTGCTGCGGTGGCGAGCGGGGGATTACCGCCTGGATGGAGCTGAGCTTTACCATCAATGCATATTCCTGCTTAACGCCGGGCATGAAACGACCACAAACCTCATTGGCAATTCTGTGGATCTCCTGTTTCGCTATACGGACATATTGCAGCAACTTCAGGCTGAACCGGACTTGATAGACTCCGCCATCGAAGAATTCCTGCGATTTGAAAGCCCCAACCAGCTTGGCAACAGGACCACAACCCAGGAGGTCGTGCTGGGCGATCAACTGATTCCGGCCGGTACGGTCCTGACTCTCTGTATCGGCGCGGCGAATCGTGACCCGGAGGTGTTCGTCGAACCCGAAATCCTGAAGATAGATCGTGATCCGAATCCTCACCTGTCTTTTGGCAGTGGTATTCATACCTGCGCAGGTCTGAACGTCGCTCGTCTTGAGGCGAGAGTTGCCATTCTGCGGTTGATTGAGCGATTTCCTGGTCTCAGCAAGGCTGGTCCCGCGTTACATGCCCGGCGAGCCCGATTCAGGGGGTTTGAGACCCTGCCAGCGCGGCCCTGAATTCATGACGCATCAGGTTTGATATGTTACAAAATATTACCTGGTCAACCTGTTTTAGTATCACATTGTGGGGCTGATTTTGTATAATGGTTCGCGCTGAGATCTTATGTCGCAAGAGATTGACAGGGAGAGCGCTTTGAACAGTAAACAGGTCGCCCAGGCGATTGTTGAGAAACTGCTGCAGACAGACGCCTGTTCTGCGGCTCTGGGTATCAACGTTGTGGATCTCGATGCCCGGTATGCCGTTCTAACAATGAAGGTGCGTGACGACATGGTTAACGGTCATGGTGTTTGTCACGGTGGCATGGTCTTTACACTGGCTGATACCTGCAGCGCATTTGCCTGTAACAGCGAGAATGAAAGTTCCCTTCTGTCCAGTGCTCAGATTGAATTGTTCCGTCCGGCCAGGCTTGGTGACGAACTGACAGCCACTGCCAGGGCTGTCAACCAGGGGCGCCGCAAAGGAGTCTATGATGTCAGCGTGGTTAACCAGAGAGAAGAACTTGTAGCGGTATTCAGAGGGCAATCACAGCGGCTGGGCGAAAGACTGCTCGAAAACGATACTGATGCAGTGACTGACTGAAGAGCCGGAGGCTAAGGTGACAGACGAAGATATTTTTCAGACAAGAATTGATGCTGAAGAGAAAATCGAACCGAAGGACTGGATGCCGGATGCTTATCGGAAAAACCTCATCAGACAGATATCCCAGCACGCGCATTCCGAAGTTATCGGCATGCAGCCCGAAGGCAACTGGTTGACTCGCGCGCCGACCCTGCATCGAAAGGCAGTGCTGCTGGCCAAAGTGCAGGACGAATGTGGCCATGGGCTCTATCTTTACAGCGCGGCCGAAACTCTTGGAATCAGCCGGGAAGAGCTGATTGAGGCTTTGCACAATGGCTCAGCGAAGTATGCATCGATTTTCAATTATCCGACCCTGACCTGGGCTGATATCGGGGCAATAGGTTGGCTGGTTGATGGTGCCGCCATCGTCAACCAGGTGTCGTTACAGAGAACGTCCTACGGTCCTTATGCGCGGGCCATGGTTCGTATCTGCAAGGAAGAGAGCTTTCATCAGCGCCAGGGTTACCACATCATGATGACGCTCGCCCAGGGCAGTGACGCGCAACATAAGATGGCGCAGGATGCCCTGGACAGGTTCTGGTGGCCGTCGTTAATGATGTTCGGACCCCACGATGCGGAATCTGCTCGTTCCGCACGGTCTATGCAATGGAAGATCAAGCGCCAGAGTAACGACGAGCTGAGACAGCGGTTTGTCGATCAGACGGTGCGGCAGGCGGACGTTATCGGTCTGAAAATTCCTGATCCGGCTCTCAGCTGGAACGAAGCAGAGGGCCACTATGACTTCGGTGAGATTGACTGGGAAGAGTTCAACCGGGTAGTGGCAGGTGACGGTTTATGCAATCGTCAGCGCATACAGCATCATAGAGAAGCTCATGAGGAAGGTGCCTGGGTCAGGGAAGCCATGGCATCTTATGAGCGCAAACAACGCCGTGAAGATGCCGCCTAGGTTGCCACATGACTGATCACATGCAGCTCTACGAAGTATTTGTCCGTTCCAGGCGTGGACTGGATCATAAGCATGTCGGCAGCCTGCATGCTGAAGGCCCCGAGCAGGCCCTTGAATATGCGCGGGATATTTACACCCGTCGAAGCGAAGGGGTCAGCCTCTGGGTGGTCAACTCATCGGATATCGTGGCGTCGCAGGAATCCGATTGCCCGAGCTTCTACGATCCTCATGATGACAAGCCCTATCGTCACGCTGCTCACTATCAGCTGCCTGACGAAGTGAATAACATGTGATGCCGATGGCCAGTGAAGCGATCAGGGACTATGCCGTCCTGTTGGGCGATGACTCACTGATTCTCGGTCACCGCCTCTCAGAGTGGTGCAGCCGCGGACCTTTTCTCGAAGAAGATCTGGCGCTCTCCAATACTGCTCTAGACTTCATTGGCCGGGCACGGATGTTCTACTCCTATGCCGCAGAGCTCTCAGGCAGCGAAGTCACGGAGGATTTTTTTGCCTACCAGCGGGATTGTCGGGATTTTCGCAATCTTCTGATGTGCGAATTACCCAATGGCGATTTTGCCTTTACCATGGCACGACAATATCTCCTGGATGAATTCTATTGCCTGTTCATGGCGGCCCTCGCCGGGTCTACAGATGAACATCTGGCCGGCATCGCTGGCAAAGCTGTCAAAGAGAGCGGCTATCATCTCAGAAGGAGCCGGGAATGGATGCTGCGATTGGGCGATGGTACAGCGGCACGTCATGCCCGTTTGCAGCAGGCCTTTGACGAGCTCTGGGGATATACAGCTGAGTTCTGGCTTGTTGATGATCTCGAAGGTCTGCTTGTCGCTGACGGTGTAGCGGTTGATGTTGGGACTTTGCATGAGGAGTGGCACCGGGACGTTGCGGCGACCCTGGTAGACGCAACGATTGAAATGCCAGTTACAGAATGGTCTGTCTCCGGAGGGAGGAAAGGTGTGCATACCGAAGCGTTAGGCCACCTGTTGTCGGATCTGCAGTTCGTCCAGAAGAGTTACCCGGGACTGGAGTGGTAGGTAGCATGCAGAGCATCCACGTTGTCCCGGCCGGTGATCTTGAGAGACAGAAACGTCGTCGGGACTCTGCGCTGACCGCGGTATGGGATCTGCTCGATGAGGTTATGGACCCGGAGGTGCCCGTCTTGAGCTTGTGGGACCTGGGTGTCCTCCAGGATGTGCGCCAGGATAAGGCAGGCCTGGTCATTACCATGACACCGACCTATTCGGGTTGTCCTGCGCTTGAAACCATGCGCGAGGATATTATGGCCAAGCTCAAGACAATTGGTTGTCACGACGTGCGAGTCGAAACGAGGTTGTCACCAGCATGGACCACCGACTGGTTGTCTGCATCTGCAAGGCAGAGGTTAATGCGACATGGAATCAGTCCTCCCGTGATCGGGGAACAGGTTGCCTGTCCCCAGTGTGGATCTCTGGTATCAGAACCAGTCAGTGAATTTGGTTCCACGGCCTGCAAGGCTCTTTATCGTTGTAAGGAGTGCCTGGAACCATTCGATTATTTCAAACCTCTTTGAGCTGCAGGTCATGGGTGAAACTTCTTTTGTCGATCTGAAGGTGTCCAGCGTAACGCCGGTAACCGAAGAGGCTGTCTGTATCAGTTTTGCGATTCCGGATGCCCTGCGTAAACGGTTCACGTACGCAGCGGGTCAGTACCTGACGTTGCAGATGAGTATTGACGGCGCAAGCGTCACGCGTTCGTATTCCATCTGCTCAGGCGTTGGTGATCCTGACATGCAGATTGCGATCAAGCGTGTCCCCGGGGGAGTTGTCTCTAATTTTGCCAACGACACCTTGAAGGTGGGCGATACGGTAGCGTTGATGCCACCACAGGGATCGTTTAGTGCGGGGCTTGATCCGGACAATGCCAAAAACTATCTCTTTATCGCTGCCGGCAGTGGCATCACGCCTGTTATCTCCAATATCAAAAGTATTCTCGAGACAGAACCGGGAAGCCGTGTCACCTTGCTTTACGCCAATCAGCGTACCCCTACCATGATGTTTCGCGAGCAGCTGAGCTTTCTGAAGAACCGCTTTATGAGCCGTCTCCAGTGGATCAATATTCTGAGCCGGGAAGACCAGGGGTGCGAATTGCTTAACGGTCGACTTGATGCCGCTAAAGGTGATGCCCTGAATCAACAACTGATTGACGTTGCTTCCTTTTCTGAACACTTTATCTGCGGACCTGCAGCGATGGTGTCTGAATTATCCCGGTGGTTGCGTAACCATGGTGTTGATACTGACAGCGTTCACTATGAGCTGTTCGCTTCTTCTGCGGAGGATGCGCAGCGCGCAATGGAGAAACATCATGCGCGTGCGACAGTCCATGCAGGTCGCGTCAGCAAGGTGACCATTATCAGTGATGGTCGATCCCATGAGTTTTCGTTGGCAGCTGATGGCGAGAACCTCCTGGAATCCGGTATCAGGCAGGGCCTGGACCTGCCTTTCTCGTGTAAGAGTGGAGTATGCTCCACCTGCCGCTCCAGACTGCTGAGTGGTCAGGTCGACATGGACATTACCCATGGTCTGGAGCCGGCGGAGATAGAGGCTGGTTATGTGTTGGCCTGCCAGGCGCACCCTGTCAGCGAAGCGGTGGTCCTTGATTTTGATCAGAAGTAAGGCTGGGCGACCAGTATTCAACACTCGCAGGAACTCCCCGTCTGACGGGTTCAAACCAGGTTACTTTGCTTCTGCTCGCTGGCGCCGCAACGGCGAATAAGCCGCTCCGGGACACCAGGTATGGTCCTGCTGCCGTTGTTCTAGGCGTGTAACTAACCTGTTAAGGTTAGGCTCAGCAACATCGGGGACCGGGATTATTGTGCTTGTATGGGTAGCGGTATACAGGTCTGGGACGAACACCGCATGGCGTTAGCGGGGGAGTTGCTTCGTGCTGGATAGGAAAATTCCCTTCCGTCTCAAATTTGCTTTTGGCATAGGTCAGGCGGGCGAGGGTATGTTCAGTACCGGTCTGTCTTTTTTCCTGCTTTTTTATTACAGCCAGATACTCGGGTTGAGCCCCGGGCTGGCCGGTACCGCTATCGGACTGGCTGTGATTGTTGATGCTGTCTCGGACATTTTTGCCGGGTCGGTCTCTGATCACTGGCGAGGTCGAGGCGGGCGTCGACACCCATTCATGTATGCCTCGTTCGTCCCGCTGTCTTTGTGTTTTGCCTTGTTGTTTTTTCCCCTGGTTGAATCTGATGGAGCCCTTTTTGCCTGGCTGGCGATTTTTACCAATGTCGCGCGGACCATGATGTCTCTGTACCACGTACCACACATCGCGCTGGGAGCGGAGATGACGACCAACATTGACGACAGGTCGGCCTTGGTGGCGTATCGCCAGTTCTTCAGCCAGGTTGGTAATCTCTTCGCGCTGTCGGCTTTTTTCCTCATATTTTCACCGCTTCTGGGTGATGGAGGTCGTTTCAGTGCCGATGCCTATAAACCCTGGGCGTTGGTTGTGGCGATCTTCATGGGGGCGACTATTTTCTGGAGTGCCTGGGGAACTCGCTCAGTGATTCCCTTGCTGCCTAAAGCCCCGGATGGTCCCCGCGTAGGTTTCATCGCACTATTCCGACGCTTGATGGTGGACTTCAAGAGCGTGGCCGGTAACCGCACCTTCCGGTGTCTGTTCATGGGGGTTCTGATGGTTTTCATTATGGTTGGTGTCACAGCTACCCTGGATATCTACATGATTACTTACTTCTGGGAGCTGGATGATGCCATCGTGTTGCCGGTCCTGGTGGCCTATTCTGTAGGCAATGCCCTTGGTACCTTCGCCTCAGTAAAGCTGTTTGCGATCTTTGGTAAAAAGAACTGCTTGCTGGCAGGAGGACTGGCATGGGCAGTTTTTCAGGTGCTGCCAGTGATTCTCAGATTGCTCGACTGGTTTCCGGAGAACAACAGTGTCATCGCCTTCCTGAGTATTGAGATGAATTATGTCATGGTATTGCTGGTTATCTTCAAAATCTTCCAGGGATTTGTTACTGCCCAGGCGAATGTTGGTTACGGGTCCATGATGGCGGATGTGTGCGATGAGCACGAATACCAGACCGGTCGTCGCCAGGAGGGTGCATTTTTCGCCGCGGTCGCTTTCTCCGCCAAGGCGACCAGTGGTTTTGGTGCGGTTATTGCGGGTATTGGCCTGGAGATTATTGATTGGCCGACGGGCCCTGAAATACGCACGGCAGCGGATGTGTCGAGCCAGACCATCGTTGAGCTCGGTTTGTTTTATGGGCCGATTATTGCGTCTCTGGGGCTGATCAGTGTCTGGTTCTATACCGGCTATAAATTGACACCCGAACGCCATGCCGACATGTTAGGAGAACTCGAGTCACGCCGCGCGCAGGGACGAGAGGGGTGAAAGGTTAAGCGGCCTGATCAGAAAGACCGTCATGCAGGTTGTTATATACTGGGCTGAAAGACGGTGAAGTGCGGTGCTTATGACAGAAACTGAAACTATACGTCCCGAAACCATGAGAGACTGGTCCACACTGCAGACGGTTGCGCCCGCGTATAAGTTAGTCCAGGAGAGAGTGCTCGCAAAAAACCTGGAAGAGCTGGAGGCTTTTGGTCTGACTGTGATTTTACCTGAGCAGCTTGGAGAACCAGACTTGCTGCATCGTGCCAGGGAAGCGATCCTAAGGATTGCGGAGCAGCGGACTGGTGTGAAGCACGATATCGAGTCTGGGGCTCATGGGAGGTTGGATGTCGTTGGTGCGAATGACAGTCAATACCTGCTTTACGCCTTCCTGGAGGAAGACCCGGTGTTTGAAGAATTCATCCAGCATCCGATGACTCTCCCGCTCATAGACTATTATCTGGGTGAAACCTGTCTGCTCTCTTCGCTGACCTGCTTTGTTAAGTGGTCGAATGAGGTTGGTTACGGACCTGGTCTTGGTCTCCATGACGATTCATCGCTCTACCAGAACGGCCCATTGCCGGATAAACCACATGTCTTTAATACCAATTGGATTCTGACGGACTACACGAAGGAGAATGGTGCGTTCTGCATAATCCCTGGTTCTCATCGACTTCAGCGTCACCCTCGTCCTGGCGAAGGGGTGGAAAAAGCGGTGCCGGTAGAGGCTCCCGCTGGATCAGTCCTGGTGTTTCACGGAAACGTCTGGCATGGCGCTTTTCCGAAAACAACGCCGGGTTTGCGACTGTCGATCAATGCCTACTACTGTGGTCAGCACTACCGAGCCCAGGAGGACTTCCGGGGTCGGATTCCTGACGAGGTTTTTGACAGGCACGATGATCGTTTTCGACAATTGCTGGGATATGACGACCCGTGGGGTTTCAGAGATCAACGTGGACCCTTGCCCTACCGGCATCGATGAGCGAAGCCTGAAACAGGGCTTTCTTGTATTTGCGAGGGATAGTCTCGATACTTGAAACATCTTCAATGCTGGAAGGTGATATGGGCGATGCGATAACACTGACTCCGGATATTGATGGTCCAATCAATATTCAGGTGATGCTTGGGCTCACGCTGCCCTCGATCACCGACAATGAACTTGACGCAATCGAAAAAGCGGCGCCAGCCGGCTCGACGGTCCGGGTGGTGAACGGTGTCCGGGAGGCGATTGCTGCAGCAGATGATGTTGATGTGATTCTCGGCTATATACCAGAAGCCTTGTTCAAGGCTGCTCCCAAGCTCCGTTGGGTGCACGCGATTGCGTCAGGGATGGATGCGATGCTCTATCCGGCAATGCGTGACTCAGATGTCATACTGACCAGCGAAAAAGGTCTGGTCGGAGGGCATCTGGCTGACACCGGTTTTGGACTGCTGCTGGCACTCACGCGTCAGATCAAGACAGCGATAGTCCTTGGTCCAGAGGGGTGGAATCACCGCACGGAAATGCGCGCCCGGGAGATTGAGCTGGAAGGTCTGGCGATGGGTATTATCGGATTTGGCGGCACCGGTCGAGCGATAGCAAAACGAGCAAAGGCCTTCGGTATGACGACGCTGGCGGTTGATGCCCTGCCGGTAGCCCCATCTGACGGGGTGGCAGAGGTCTGGCCCCTGGATGCATTAGACCGACTGTTGATGCAGTCAGATGTGGTCGCGATCGGTGCACCGCTGACGAACGAAACCCAGGGATTGATTGACGCCGACGCCTTTTCGATGATGCGGGATGGCACACTGATCATGAATGTTACGCGTGGTGAAATTATCGACGGTGAAGCGCTTGTCGAAGCGTTACGCTCGGGGCGTTGCGGTGGTGCAGCGTTGGATGTCGCGCCACAAGAACCGTTGCCTGAAGATCACCCACTGTGGGGCTTCGACAACGTGGTGATGACGCCGCACACAGCGGGTGCCAGTCAATTGCGGGGACCTCGCAATATCGCTCGATTCTGCGAGAATTTGAGGTTAGCCCAGGCCGGTCAACCGGTAGTTGGCCTGGTGGACAAACAGGCGGGGTTTTAGCGATGCAATATTACTCAGGTGATTCGCACATTGTTGAACACTGGGACTGTTTTACTGGCTTGAGTCAGAAATACGGTGACAGTGCACCGCGCATAGTCAAAAACCACAGGGATAAGCCTGGCGACTGGTACGTTGTGCCGGATAGAGGCTTGTCGGTACCCGTTGCCAGGCTGGGCATTGCTGGACATCGGCTCGATGACCCCGACACCCAGGATTTGATTGACAGCGGCTATGAGGGTCTGAACCCAGGCGTCCTGGATGGTTCCAAGAGGCTCGAGGAACAGGGTAGGGATGGTATTGTTGGCGAGGTGATGTATCCCAGCCTGAATATGTTCAGTTGGATGATCAGCGATACGGAGGTGATGACCGCAACCTTCCAACGGCACAATGATTGGATCATTGACGACTGCAGTCATGCCCCTGAGCGTTTGATTGGTATTGGCTGTCTGCCCATTCCTGATATTGATCGAGCGATTGATGAGATGACACGGGCAGCGAAACTTGGCGTCCGCGGTTTTATGATTCCGACCCACGTGTCCCCGGATCGCTCTTACAGTCACCGCGACTTTGACCCTTTCTGGGCTGCTGCACAGGAAATGAGCCTGCCTTTAACCATGCATATCTTCGTGGGAAATACGATAGAGGGCGGAATGCCTGAACACTGGGGAACCCCGGGCGGTACCATCAAGGGTTACACGATGGCCTTTACGACAGCGCTGAATGCCATGATTGATCTCATTTGCGGTGGTGTGCTGGAACGCTACCCGGGGCTTCGGTTTGTTGTCGCTGAATATGAAATTGGCTGGCTCGCTCATATGCTGGAGCGTCTTGACCATGCTGCCTATCGGACGCCGAAACATGCAGTGGACTACCTGACGATGAAGCCAAGTGACTATTTTCGACGTAATTTCGTCGCGACCTTCGAGGACGACAGAACAGGCATTGTCACCCGCGAGGGAATAGGGATTGAAAACCTCATGTGGGGAAATGACTACCCTCACCATGACTCTATCTGGCCGGAATCGATGAATGTGCTCGCCGACGTCATGTCAGGTGTGCCTGCAACAGAAGTTCAGCAGATGTGCATGGATACCGTGTGCTCACTGTACAACGTTGATCGCAAAAAGCTGGCCTAAGGAGGTTGCTGGTGACGCTGGACCAGGTACGTGCTGAATTAGCGCCTAAAGGAGTACTTCGAGCAGGAATTAATCTGTCAAACTTTCTGCTCGTAACCGGCAGAACGGCAGCCGGTGAGCCGGAAGGCGTGTCTCCGAGCCTTGCCGCTGAAATTGCCCGGCGTCTGGACGTTGCCATCGAATACGTCGTCTTCAAAAACCCTGGTGAGTTGGCGGATGCCGCCACAGAGGACCTCTGGGATATTGGTCTTATCGGCGCCGAGCCAGCGCGTGCCGAGCACATCAGGTTTACGGTTGCCTATGCTGAAATAGAGGCGACATTCCTGGTGCCCTCAGGTTCGACCATAAAGCGGATTGATGAAGTTGATAGTCCCGGCGTGCGGATCAGTGTTCCCGAGCGGGCGGCTTTTGAGCTCTGGCTGACTGAGAATATCAGGCATGCGGAACTTCATCGTGCCGCCGGGCGCCAGGCTTACGATGATTTTGTCGCTTACAACATGGATGCCCTCGCCGGGCTCAGGGCAGGCCTCATTAACGACCTCGAAAATCTGCCAGGCTCGAGGTTGCTGGATGGTAAATTCACTTCTGTCCAGCAGGCGATAGGCACTCCCAAGGGCCGGCAGGCGGCAGCAAACTACCTTGATGCTTTTGTCTCAGACGTCAAAAGTACGGGTTTTGTCGGCAGCCTGATTGAGCGATTCGGCGTTTCGGGCCGGCTCACAGTCGCACCCTGAAAGCAAGCTCGCTTCTCTGCGCGGCAATAATTGTGAGATCCTAATCTAAACCGAGCTTATTAGAGGGCCCTATGTTTCTCGAAGGATTGAACGTTCTTGATGTTGGTTCTTATGTGGCAGCACCGGCTGCGGCGACGGTCATGGGTGACTTTGGTGCCAACGTGATTAAAGTTGAGCCGCCCAGTGGCGACCCCTACCGGGGGCTGCTGGGTATGGTTGTCACGGAGTATCCGAACTTCTTCTGGGATATGGACGGGCGTAACAAGCGAAGTCTGTCAATTGACCTCACGAGTGAAAAGGGCAGGGAAGTCATCGCAAAGCTCATTGAGCAGGCAGACGTCTTTATTACTAATTATCGGCCTGAGTTGCTGGAAAAGCTGCAGCTGACCTACGAGCGGGTGAGCAGCATTAAACCTGAAATCATCTTCGGCCAGATTAACGCTTATGGGCTCAAAGGTCCTGATGCCAATCGAACAGGATTTGACACCACAGCCTGGTGGGCGTCGAGTGGCATGATGGATTATGCGCGGCGTCCCGATGCCATGCCTGCCGTTTCGTCACCCGGGATGGGCGATCACCCGACTGGCATGGCTTTGTTTGGCGGGCTGATGGGTGCCCTGTATCGGCGTGAAAAGACCGGGCAGGGAGCCCATGTGCAGACATCACTGCTGGCCTCAGGGGCCTGGAGCCACAGTATGTTAATCCAGGGAGCCCTGGTTGGTTATGACGCCACGGAGAACCGAACGGTTGAAGATCTTAAGAATCTGCCGCTGGCGACGACTTACACGACCAGCGATGGGCGAGCGATCCTGCTGTCTATTCTTAACCCGGATAAGGAGTGGCCCAAATTCCTCGCTGCGATCGATCGCGAAGACCTTCTTGAGGACGACCGATTCTCGGAGCGCTTGACCAGGATGATGCATGGCGCTGAGCTTTACGACATCCTGGCGGAGGTCTTTGCCGCCCGGGAGGCTTCTTACTGGTGCGCGCAACTGGATGCACACGAGATTACCTATGCGCTGACGGCGACGCTCTCCGAAGTAATCAATAACGAGCAGATGTATGCGAATGACATCCTGGTGGAGATGACTCCAGGCCGGCAACTTTATGCTCACACGGTAAACAGTCCAGTCTGGATCGCCGGAGAGGAAAAGGTGACGCCTGTCGTTGCACCAAATATCGGGGAACACACGTCAGAAATCCTCTCGGAACTTGGCCTTTCGGACAACGAGATTGCGAGTATGTTGCAGGAAGGTTCAGCGGTTCAAGGTGACGATGCCTGATCAATTTCGTCGTCAGCCGGGGTCGATATCGAAACAAGCCCTGCTGATCTCGAGGTAGCTATCATTGCCCCTTACCGAGTGTTGATACAGGGTGTAACACTAACCGGCTTGCTCGACGAGGCGCGTTGTTCGGTCAGTGTGCAGCGTAGATACGTTGCTCGACTAAATGCTTGCTGGAAGCAATTTACTGAGTTCTGATGGTGCCCTTTGGTTGTATGCTGTCGTGAGTTCAGTTATCCGTGGTTCGATAGTCGCCGAACTGTTCGTCGCGTTCCTGTAAGGCAGCGGTCAGTCCCTTGCCGTCCGGTCCTGACTTGTCCAGAAATGCTGCCATTGAGTCTGTATGGACGCCCAGGGCGCAAAGCTCTGTCCCTGCCCTGACGCCATTCCGGAAGCCCATGACTTCCATCTGACGGTGGATGGTGCGTTTGTTGAGGCGGAGGACATCGAGGGGCAGTTGCGCGATTCTCTCGGCCATTTGCAGCGTATAGGCCTCAAGTTCTTCGGCTGGTATCGCGGTTGTTGCCCAGCCTCTCTTCTCAGCTTCGATACCATTAATAGAATCGCCCGTCAGCATCATCTCCATGCCTTTGCGCATTCCGACGAGCCAGGCATGAAAGTGCATATCCGGGACACCAAACCTGACCGCGGGATAGCCCATCTGAGCATCCTCGGCCATGTAGACCAGGTCGCACCCCGTCGCGAGTTCGCTCCCACCGGCCAGGCAATAGCCGTGGACCTGTGCAATAACCGGTTTGGACAAATCCCAGATACTCATCCAGCCTTCTGTCACGTGTCGCGGCCATTGGCCTTCACCCTGGGCGGAAAAGAAAGGCAGGTTCTGTCCTGCATTACCACCGCCGAGGTCATAGCCAGCGGAGAAGCTGGAACCAGCGCCTCGAACAATCTGGACGTGGACGTCTGGATCCAGATCGCCGGTCCTGAGTGCATGCAAGAGTTCGCCACGTAGAGCGTGGTTAAGTGCATTACGTTTTTCTGGTCTGTTGAGTGTGATGCGGCGCACTTTAGGAGCCGGGCTATCGATCAGGATGACGGTGTAACCGGTGTCGCCTTTCAGGTATTCCGGTATCGGGTAAGGATCGTTCATGATTACTGGGTCCAATAAAGATTGATGACAGGAAGTCCCGGACAGGTTACTGGGTGGCTTCCTCGATGAATGAGAGAAAACTCGGTGGTTCACCACCCCCAAAAACTTCCAGGCAAGCACCGGAAACGTAGCAGGCCTGGTCTGAGGCGAGATAAAGGCAGGCGCTGGCAATATCCTCAGGTGTCCCCATGCGTTTGCCTGGCAGCCTTGCCTCCAGCCTTGCCATGCCTTCGGGTCCACCATAGTGTTCGTGAGAAGCTTCGGTTTTGATCAGGCCTGCGATAACAGCATTAACCCGAATATCCGGTCCCCACTCCTGGGCAAGAGAAATCGTGGCGTTCAGCAGACCCGCTTTTGCTGCCCCGTAAGCCATTGTCCCCGGAGAAGATCGGATCCCGGAAACGCTGGCGATGTTGATGATGGAACCCCCTGATGCCTTGAGAGCAGCATGTGATAGCTGGCTCATCTGCAGGGGTGCAAGCAGGTTCAGGCGAATAATGGATTCGGTGAAACGGGCAGAGGCGGTTGCTGCGTCGGCCGGGGGTCCGCCGCCGGCATTGTTGATCAGCACATCCAGTTGTCCAGCTTGTTCTATGACCCGGGCGATGATGGCAGCTGCACCTTCTGCGTCGCGGACGTCGCCTTCGATAAATTCGAAAGGGAAATCTTCTGTCGGTGCGTTCCGCCCGCATGTGAATACAGTTGCGCCTGCCTTGCTGAAAGCGTCGGCTAGACCCAGGCCGATGCCTCGTGTGCCTCCTGTGACCAGGGTGACTTTGCCTGCAACACTGAACATCAGCTTGACCTCACGTTAGCGGCTTCGGTAATGCCGCGTGCTGAGAGTTCATCCGCTATCCGTTGACGCAGTTCGAACTTCTTGATTTTGGTGCCTGACATCGGCCATTCATCCACGAAGCGGACGTATCGTGGCACACGGAACGTCGCGATGTTGCCGCGACAGAATTCAATGATCTCGGTTTCGGTTGTTGTCTGTCCCGGTTTGAGTTGCAGGAATGCAGCGGGAACCTCCACATACTTGGCGTCCGGTGCCGCGACTACCTGGGCGATCAGCACTGCGGGATGGCCGATGAGGTAGTCTTCAACCTCTGCAGCGGCGACATTCTCGCCGCCAACTTTCAGCATATCCTTGATTCGATTGCGGTAGGTAACGCGACCGTCTTGATCCATATGTCCCAGGTCTCCTGTCTTGAAATAACCGTCACTATCAAAGCACTGGTCAGTCAATTCAGGCTCGAGGTAATAGCCGTCGAACGTGTTAGGTCCTCTGAAGCAAATTTCCCCGACACTGCCGGGAGGGAGGACCTCGCCAGTCTCAGTGTCACAAATTCTGGCTTCCATACCTGGAAGAGGATGGCCGCCGGTATTGATACGGGTATCGAGTGGGTCCGAGGGTAGTGCCAGGGACAGGAAGCCACAGGCTTCTGTCATGCCGAAACAACTCACGACTACGGCATCTGGATGACGGTTTTGAATATCCAGGAGCCTGGCTTCTGTGCCGACAGCTTCGACCATCCGTAACGTATTGAGGTCGACATCCTGCCACCGTGGATGGTCCACGACCGGTAGCCAGATGGTTTCAAAAGCGGGCATGGCGACGGTGACCTTGTGCTCGATAATCTGTTCGACCGATACGCCGGGGTCAAAGTAACCCGGGTGGATAAAGGTACAACCCACAGAAATGCAGGCAGTCCCAAACGCGACACCCCCGATATGGAACAGTGGCAGTGCAGTCCAGACCCTGTCGTCAGGCGTCAGTTTCAGATGCACGCTGGCTGATCCCGACGCGGCATTGGTGATCGCGCCATGGCTCAACATGGCGCCCTTGGGCGAGCCCGTTGTCCCTGACGTGTATTTGATAACGGCCGGGTCCCCAACCTCGATAGTTGCTTGTCTTTCGCTCTGCATTGTTTCCGAGATGGTTCCTGCGCCGTCACTGAAAAGCTGCCAGGACATAAAGCCGGCATCGTTCTCAGGATCTATGCTGATGATCGTTTCCAGCGCTGATAACTCGGGCAAGACCTCGTGAAGTAAACTGGTCAGGTCTGTCGCATCATTGGAGCGGGGAGGGGCTGTAAAAAGAATCCTGAGGCCGCACTGCGAGAGAACCTTGCCGAGTTCGTAACCCTTGAACCGATTATTGACAGGTACGGCAATTGCGCCGGTTTTCAGAATACCGTAGAGCACGGGCAGTGATTCGGGACAATCCAGGAAGAAGTAACCGACCCGGTCCCCGGAATTAACGCCGAGGGCCAGCAGGCCTCTGGCTATCAGGTTGGCGCGATCGCGAAACTGTTGATAGGAGTAGGTCTGCTCAGGCAGGACCAGGGCTGGATGATCGCCCCTTGCAAGGGCTTGAGCATCAAGTAACTGGGGTAAGGTTTTCATTATTCTGTCCTCAATTGAGCGGGTCTAAGCAGGTTTTTGGCCTTTGACCTGCAGCCGGTGTATACGTCTTGGCTGTTCTCCGTGATCATGCACAGCGAAGTGCAGAACACTGCGATTGTCCCACATCACCAGATCGTTTTTACGCCAGCGATGCCGGAACTGAAATTCTATGCGGGTTGACTGCTCAAAGAGATAGTCAAGCAGGGCCTGACTTTCCCGGGTTGACCAGCCGACAAAGCGCTTGGTAAACGCTCGACAGACGTAGAGGGCTCTTTCGCCTGTGGCCTCGTGTGTCCTTACCACTGGATGTTCGGCGCGGGGTGCCTTTGTCGCATCTTCTCCGTAGAGGCTGGCCAGGTCTTCAGCAGAGTGCAGCGCATGCAATGAGTCTATGGTGGACTGAAGTCCTTTTGACATTTCCTGGTAAGCGAGTATCTGGTTGGCAAAGGCAGTATCGCCGCCGAAATCCGGGACGTCGTGGGCATAGAGCATGGTGAGCATCGGCGGTTGTTTGTGGTAACTCATGTCAGTATGCCAGTGCTGATTGACGTCTCGCCGTTTCCCGTAGTTCCTGAGTTCTATGATTTCCGGAAACTCCTCCAGGCCAGCGTAGGGGTGGCGCACCAGTTCCCCCCAATGGTTCGCAAATTTCATTTGATCCTGTGGTGTCAGTTGTTGGTCCGGGAAAATCAGTACCTGATGCTCGCAAAACAGGTTGTCAAGTGTTTCAAATGTTTCGCTGGTGATCACCCTGACATCGACGCCAGTCACAGCGGCACCCATCGGTGCGGCGAGCTTTTCCACTTCCACGATACTTTATGTTCCGTGCCGGTTAATGCTGACAGTCTACATTCATTTGAGCTGGATAACGCTATTGACTGCGGCGTCTCAACGCAGCAGAAGCACCCGCTCGTCGTCCCGAGAAGGTTGCGTCACCGACACTGATACCGGAACTGTAACCTGCTCCCCGCCGGGGTACGCCTGCCGCGGTGCGCCCGGCCGCGTAGAGTCCCTCGATGGGACTGCCGTCAGGGCGTAAGACTTCACCTGTTGGCAGTGTGTCCAATCCACCAAGAGTGAAGCTCGGTACAAAGCAGCCCCTGTCCGGTGACACGTCGAGGGCTACAAACGGCGCCTCCAGGGGGCGAAGCCATTCCGCCTGCTTGTGGAATAAAGGATCTTCACCGTTCGCCGCGTGCCGGTTATAAATCAGCAGTGTCTGGGAGAGGGCGCCGGCCGTGATATTGAGCGCTTCCTCGAGTTCCTCAATAGTGTCACCCGTCGCGACGATACCAGCGTTGAGGAAATTCATTTCCTCGTAGGTGCCGTAGGCCTCTATGTCCAGGATGAGATATGCCCGTTGGCAGTTCTGTTCCAGAAGGTGCGTGCCTACTCGACCGTGGTAAACGTCTTCGTTGATAAACCGGTGCCCCTTGTCGGTGACGATGATACCGAACGTTGTGGTTGCTGGCGGGTAGAAGGGTATGCTGGTAAAGCCCTCATGCATATTGATCGCGGCGCCGCCAACGGATACGCCCATCTGGATGCCGCTCCCCGTGACTCCTGGATTGCCGATGGGTTGCGCCCGGGTTAGGCGTGGTGCATATGTCTTGACCATTGACTCGTTCATGATGAAACCGCCTGCACACAGCACGACGCCGGAAGTCGCGCGGCAGGTAAGTTCTTTGCCGTCCTGGCGTACGATCAGGCACTCAACCTCGCCGTTGTCGCTGACCGCCAGGCAGAGGACACGAGATTCACATTGGATAGAAACCCCAAGAGACAGTGCATTGTCGTGAAGGGTTTCCATCAGGACTTTGCCTGCGCCCATTCCTTCCATTTGTACCACGTGACCTCGGGGGACGGGTGCGCACTGTTCGACCTCTGGCCACGCTTTTTCATTGCCGCACCATATCAGGGTGTCGTCGGTCATGGGTTCAACTAGCCTCTCGTCGAGGAAGGTGCCCTTAAAGGGAACGCCGCGTTCGACCAGCCAGTCCAAATGAGCTGCGGCTCCGTCAACGTAAGCCCGGATTTTCTCTTCGTCAGCCTGGGGAGCATGCTGCATCATCAGGTAGTCGAACATGTTCTCGGAGGAGTCGGTAAATCCGTGCTGTTTTTGGAT
>CAXPUI010000175.1:0-8826 GCA_964220205.1 Candidatus Allofontibacter communis
AGTTCACACTCAACTCATTTCTCGAGATGCTGGTCGCCATAGCCAGGCTGCTCGTTGAACTGCTTGCTATCCTGGCGGGTATTGGCCTGATCGTCGGGGCCTTATCGGTGACAGGCCTCTCAGGCACCCTCATTAATGACTTGCTGTTCATCGCAGGGGGCTCGACCGGGGTTCTTCTGGTGATGGGCGCAATAACGAGCTTCATCCTGGGCATCGGCATGACTGTTACAGCGGCTTACATCTTTCTCGCCATTATCCTGGCGCCAGCGCTCATTGAAGGCGGACTACATCCCGTCGCGGTGCATTTATTCATCCTCTACTGGGGCATGTTGTCTTTTATCACGCCACCCGTTGCCTTGGGAGCCTTCGCGGCCGCCACCATAGCCAAGGCGAAACCGATGCTGGCAGCCCTCGACGCAATGCGCCTCAGCGCTGTGATTTACCTGATCCCATTCCTCTTTGTTATGGAGCCAGACCTGGTCCTGGCGAATGGCGGGCAGGCGGCCGTGCTTGAACTGATGGAGATCCTGCCTGCCATCTACTGCATTGCGTCGGGTACGCAGGGCTGGATGCCCTGGTTCGGGCGACTCTACCGAAGCACCTCGATAAGCCTGATCATCGGAGGATTATTGATCGCACTGCCTGACCTCGCTGCCATTGGCATAAGCATTGACGAAACCTGGTTGAACATCGCGGGGCTGGCCATCATTATTCTGTGCCTGCTCGGGCAACAATCTCGGGCAAAAATATAGACCCGAACATCAAACTGGTTAATCTTTCTTATCAACCATGCTCATGACATCGTTTGAGCTGCCTTCCGGTGCTGCGATTTCCACAATTCGCTCTTCAACATCATCGTACTCCAGTCGCAGGGCACGGCAGATCGTTGCATGCATGTCGTACATGCAGGTCACATAGGTAAATTCGAGAATCGCCTCGTCCGACAAGTGCTCACGAAGCACCTGGAATACCCCATCGCTGACCCGGCCGCCCGAAAGCACCAGGTCATCGGTGTAGGCCAGGACAGCGCGCTCCAAGGCCGAGAATTGATCACTGACAGGCCAGTTGGGAATATCTGCTATCTGTGCCTCTGACAGGCCAGCTGCCCTGCCTGCCTTGCAGTGCTGGGAAAAAACAAATTGACTGCCGCGGGCGTAGCCCGCTCGGGCCTGACCCAGCTCCCTTATTTTTGGATCGACCAGGCAATCATCAGATCTGTACAACTGGAAACCCAGCGTCGCGTGTCGAAATACATCAGGGTGCAACGCAAACACGGACCACCAGTTTCCCGGTGTCCCCGTGGCTGTACCGGGTTCATCAACCGGATCTCGATCACCGAACAGATTCTGGAATACAGGCTCCATGAAATCTTCGATATCAGCGCGTCGTTTCTGTTCAAGTCTGGGCATGCTGGCTCCTCTTTGTAATCACGGTATTTTCTCAGCAGAGTATCCCGCATCGGCTCCAGGGATGAAAAGCTCTGAAAGACCTAACCTGCAGAAAAACCCGCGATCAACAGGCCTCCAGCGAGGGGCAGCATCGCCACCAGGAACAGTATGAAGGAGTAGGACAGGACCTTGCTGGCTTTCAGGCCGGTCATGATCAGCAGAGGGATGACGACAAACGGATGTATGATATTCGTCCACTGGTCACCATACGCCACACCGAGGACAATAAGTGCGGGATCAGTCCCCAGCACCTCAGCGGCCTCCAGGAACGCTGGTCCCTGGACAGCCCATTGAGCTCCACCAGAGGGTATGAAGAGGTTAATGAAACCACCCGACAAACACGCGATAACAGGCAGGGTTTCCGCAGTACCGATCTCCGCAAAGTAACCTGCCATCATCGTCACAACGCCTGTTCCCATCATCAGCCCCATGATCCCGCCATAAAGGGGATATTGCAGTAATGTCGGAATAACCGCGCGTCCCGCACGCATCATGACATCCGTCAGATTGGCCGCATTTCGAGCCAATAACAGGCACAACCCGAGAAATGTCCAGTTAACGATATTCAACTCCAGTTGGGCTCCACGGGTGTAAAACCAGTAGCCTACATAGGCAAACAGGATCAGGCCCATAAGGGTGGTCGGCCACCGGGCATGCTCAAACGATGACGCAAAACCTGGGCGCAGATCTGATTCAAGGCTCGCGGCCGACTCTCCGGCACCTGGCAGGCTGGACTCATCCAGTTCCTCCAGATGCTGGTCATCCGGCGCCAAGCGAGTGGCCACGAAAGCGACCACCAGGACGGTAGCAACAATTGTCATCAGGTTATAGGGCGACAGGATGGTTTCCGTCACAGGCAAAACTCCCCCCAGCATATCCTGCATCGGATTACCTTCCGTAGCGACCAGCAGCGGAGCTGACGCTGAATAGCCCATGTGCCAGACAACGAAACCGCTGAAAGCTGCGCCGCCGAGCAACGGATAGTGAATACGATCGCCACGCGCCTTGAACCGCAACGCTATTTCACGAGCCATCAGACCGCCCAGTATCGTGCCAAGCGGCCAGGCAACCAGGGAAACGATACTGGTAAAGACCGCTGCAAAGGCATAGGCCTGCGTCGCCGACTTAGGGACATCGGCAAGGTATTGCAAAAATCGTGGTATCGGCCCGAGATGGGCGAGAGAGAAAGCAAACAGGATCGTCAGGCAAACCTGCGTGATGAAAGGCAGCAGCGAGGACAAACCCTGCCCCCAGGACACCACGACATCGGCTGGTGAAGCTTCCGTCACAGCCCAGGCCATGAGCATGGCGACAAACGTCATCAACAAGCCAAAGGCAAACGGTTCCGGCATAAACCGGTCAAACAGGCCAACAATTTTTTGGGCGAATTTCTGCATACTGGTTCAGCTACAAGGTTGTTCCAACCGTTGACGAATGCCGGGCAGATAAAGATTAGAAGAGAACATGTCCGCTTCATTTCTCCACCGGACCGAATTATCGGTCCAACCCGGATATTTTTTTGCTACCCGGTCATAAGCTGCGCGGGTCGCCGCAAGTTTACGAGGATAGTGACAGTAACAATCGGAGGCTGGTGCCAGACCCACCGCGGAACATTGCCTGACCTTGGTAACCAACCGCTCCACCTCTTGATCCAGGAGCATAATGTCGGCGATCTCCGTGTCTTCATCGATATCGATGGTCCGGTCAGCCTGCGCTGCAGTGAAAGTGACTACAAGAAAGAAAAGCAGGAACAACTGTTTCATTTAATTCATCCCATTTATCGTTCTAACACTTCGATGACCCAGCAATCGGTCATCGGCTGTCACCAGCCTCCCCTCCTCGGCAAGAGTCGTGGCCGCAATAAGGCGATCCACCGGATCACCTGGAAAATTCTTTAAACCAGCGGCCATCAGGGCTATAGCACCATCTGGGGCCACTTCGATAAAACCGCTGTTCAGCAACGCGACACGCCACTCAGGCAGAACCCCTCCAAACTCGAGCCTGTCTTCCGCAATGAGCCGGCCAATTTCCCAGAACGAGACGGCTGCAATGCCAACCTCTTCCCGGAGATAGGCCGCCTCGATAGCCCGTCGCGCCCGGACCCCGAGCAACTCAGACCCCTGATCCAGCCAGACCAGGATGTGGGTGTCGAGCCCAAGCACTAGGACTTCTCTACATCCCAGGCGTCAGCGACCGGCTCGACAAGATCATCCTTCAATTGCCACATACCGCGATGCAGGCCGTACACCTCCTTCGGTCGCTGCCTGACAGGTACCAGCTTCGATACCGGTTTGCCATTCTTGGTAACTACGAGTTCTTCACCAGAATGGGCAACATCGTCCATCAGGCTCAGGCATTTAGCCTTGAATTCGGAAGCCTTGATTGTCTTCATCGTTCGATATATATGACCATAGTCATGACCATGGTAATTATAACCAACTAATATGCAAGTGTTTTTTGGAGAACGTAACTCACCAGTTTCGAGGTGCTGACCCTAAAACGATGTAAAGGAACGATGCTGATTGAGGTGAATGACCTGCAAATCGGGGATCAATAACCGAGGCACGGACCATCCGGCCAGTGCCATGGCTGAAAGTTCAAGGCGAGAAAGCGTCTGCCCGGCACGTCCTGCCGACGCTAGGGGCAGCCAGTCGATGGACAGTTAACTGGTAGCGACGTTGGAACCGAGTTGTGACAAGCGAGGCTCATTCGGCATAAGCCATTCATCACCCATTACCTGGGCAACTCGAAGCTCTTCCGGAATGTTTTCTATCCCAATGAGCCTGTCCGCCCACTGGTTCCAGTGATAGATCCGTGCTTCCTGGTAACTCAGCGGCACCCCCTCGAACCCTGCAGACTCCATGGACTGCTGAATCCAGGGGCCAAATGTTGTGTCTTCCTGAAGCACCGCACTCAACTCTGTATCGTCAGGTGACGTCCACATGTTCTTGTAGGCTGCGGGCATTGGCCCACCTCCCCAGTCCTTGCAGAAAGTCCACACTTCAAAACGCGTCGTATTGATACTCGTTGGCCAGAACAGTAATGGCGGCAGGGCACGATGGGAAAGCGGAGACACCCAGTTGGGGAAGATGCCATAGGACTGCGTACAGGTCCGGCCAATGTCACCGACAGTCTCAATATTCGGAAACAGCGTACGGTCATCGTCCCGCTCATCAATCACGATTTTGTTCGGCGCTACCATCCGCCCATGACCGTTTTTGTAGAAACTGTTGACGTTACGCCTGTCATCCAGCATCGGTGCCACGGTCGCCGGATGGATACCGCGAACATGATAGACCTCGGTGTTCGCCTCCATGGCAATTTTCCAGTTACACTGCAGATCGAAGGCCTGGTGCGCTACCAGCCGGCAGTTATCGAACTGGAACTCCGCCAGCTCATCAGCCACCGGACCCAACCAGTCCAGCAGACTGGGCGCCGAATCATCAAAATTGATAAAGATCAGGTTACCAAACATTTCTGTACGAACGGGTTTCAGTCCGCGGCAGCTCAGGTCAAGATCGCGAAAGTCCTCAGGATCCCTGACACTGACGAGATTACCCTGCAGGTCATAGCTCCAACCATGATAGATGCAGGTCAGACGGATTTTTTTGCCTTGCCGCTCAGTGACAACCGGCGCACCTCTATGCTGGCAGGTGTTGTAAAAGGTATTGACCTGACCAGACTCGTCATGGACGACCACCAGGGGTTCGCCGGTATTATCCCAGAGCATGAAGGAGCCTGGCTCAGGCACCTGGTCAATGTGTCCGACGAACAACCAGGATTTTCGCCACAGGTGCTGCTTCTCCAGCTCGTAAAATCGCTGGTCGGTATATCGTCCAGCTGGCAGGTCAGGTAAGGCCGGAAAGCCGGCAGGCGGCTCAGTCCGGGATGCTTCGAACTCCATCAGGAGCCTGAGATTATCAATATCCTGTTGTTCCATTGAGACCTCGGTTGGTTAAACTGGGCAAGCACTACACGATGATAAACGCCGGAGCATACTCATACAAATATGCTGGTGAAAGAAGCAGAAATACTGGATGCCAGCGGTACACCCTTTCTGGGTGACATCCGGATTCACGAAAACCATGTGACCGAGGTAGGGAGACTCACCGCCAAGACCGGCGAAACAGTTGTTAATGCCCGCCGTAACCTCATCGTCCCGGGACTCAACGATCACCACGGGCATCTCATCGCCTTCGCAGCCTCACTCAATTCGCTGGTCTGCGGACCGCCCGACGTGAACAGTCCGGAAGAACTCGGTGCTGCCCTGGTAAATGCCAGCGGCGAAGGTTGGCTGAGGGGTTTCGGCTATCACGACAGCATCGGCGTGAACATAGACAGGCACTGGCTGGATCGGCATGGTCCCGAGCGGCCTATCCGGATCCAGCACCGATCCGGGCTTCTGTGGATCCTGAACAGTCTCGCGCTTGAACTGATAGAGCAGCAGGCTGCAACCCTGCCACACCGGGAGCGCGCCCGCCTGCGCAACGCTGACGGCCGACTCTATAACGTCGACGAATTACTCAGCCTTCTGACACGCTCAGAGGCACCACCCATTGCGGCCGCCAGCCGACAATTGGCAGCCTTTGGTGTGACCGGCATCAATGACATGACACCGACCAATGATCTCAGTTCGCAGCAGTGGTTCAGAGAACTGCAGAACGATGGCACGATTCGCCAGAGGGTGATGCTCTCTGGACGCCCCGAACTGTCGGACGGTCACTTTGATGGACGGTTAACGCTGGGTTCAACCAAAGTCCACCTGCACGACCATGACTTACCGGACTTCTCTGAGTATGTTGAGCTAATCCGGAACAGCCAGCAACAATCCCGCAGCGTTGCGGTCCATTGCGTCACCGAACTGGCCTTGGTCTACACGCTCTCTGCCCTGCAAACTGCCGAGGCAACACCCGGCCACCGCATTGAACATGCCTCCGTCATACCACCTCAACTGATTGAACAGCTACAGGGACTCGAACTGGGGGTTGTCACCCAACCAAACTTCATTTATGAAAAAGGCGACACCTACCAAGCCGAGATTCCTGCCGCAGAGCATGCTTGGCTCTATCGCTGCCAGAGTCTCCTGGGTTCGGGAATTCCCCTTGCATTTGGCACGGATCTGCCCTTCGGCAAACCGGATCCCTGGCAAGCCATGCAGGCGGCAACTGATCGCTGTACCCATAAAGGCGACCCCTTCAATCCCGCTGAGAGCATCACTCCGGAAGAGGCGCTTACCGGCTTCCTGGGAAGCCTGGAAACCCCATTCGAACCCACCATCATTCAAGCGGGCTGCCTGGCTGACCTTTGCCTGCTGGATGTTCCATGGCGGGAGCTTCGCAACGACCTCAGGGCCAGCCACGTCAGGCTCACGATCGCGGATGGCGCAATCATTTACTCCAGAGACTGAAGCACCTCATCGGTATGCTCGCCCAGATGAGGCGCCCTTCGCGATATGCCCCAGGGACTGGCAGGCAACTGGTAAGGCGCGCCGGGATACCTGATCGTACGCTGCAGCTCATCATGTTCGACCTCGACCTGAAAACCTCGCGCCTTGATATGCTCATCTTCATAAGCTTCTTCGGGGGAATAGATCACACCAACAGATAGACCCGCCTGCTGGCAGCCTATAAAAAATTCATAGGCCGTTACTCTCGAGGCAATCAGTTGCAGCGCTTCGCGACCCGCCATGAATATCGCGGTAATGGTTTCATCGGTACCGAGTTGGGATAGATCGAACGGACCCTCCCAATCGGCGCCCATTTCCAGGAACACGGCTTCCGGGAAATCCTCCACCAGCCCGACTTCTCGGAGCCAGCCATGCAAGCGACCAAACTCCTCGGGAAAACGAGGCGGCACACCCGTATTGACATAGCGCCCATCAGCGCAGCGCATCTGGGTCTCTCCCGTCGGGTTCGTCGCGGCATGCCGCCCTGTTTGCCGCTGCACCGTTGCCTCAGAGACCAGCCAGCAATAACTCGCCGCTTCAGTTGTGACGTTCAATGCCGCGGTGATACTGACATCAATAAACTGCCCTTTACCTGCCAGATCACGATGCAGCAACGCGGTCAGAATCGACATCACTGCGAAGTGGCAGCCTGTGTGATATCCCTGAAAACCCCAACCCCTGACCGGCGGCAGAGAATGGTCATCATAACCGCAGCTCCAGGGCGGCCCTCCTGCAGCCATTAACGTCAGATCAGTACTCGGCAGATCTGAGAGGGGCTCATCACGACCATAGGGCGTAACCGCTGCATGGATCAGAGCCGGCTGCAGTTCACAGAGCTGAGCATAGTCAAGGTTTAAACTCGCAAGGCGCTGTCTCGGTTCAGATTCCAGCAGCACATCAGCACTGGCAATCAGTCGCCTGAATGTTTCCTGGTCAGCCTCTTCATCGAGATCCAGAACCACACCTCGCTTACTGGTGTTGTAGTGCATGAAGTAAAGACTGCGATTCTCACCAGGATCATCGTCCACAAAGGGCGGATAGCCTCTCGAAGGGTCTCCCCCAGGCGGTTCGACCAGGAGGACGTCTGCACCCATATCAGCAAGAAGCTTACCTGCAAAAGAAACACGCTCACTGGCAAGCTCGATTACCCTGATGTGATCCAGCGCCGTCATATAACGCCATCCTCTGCCAGTTGCGCTACATCGGCCGCCGACATTCCCAGAATCTCAGTCAGCACTTTCTCGTTGTGCTCTCCCAGACAGGGACCTGCCCTGCTGAAGTGCCAGTCTGTGTCAGAAAAATGTACCGGCAGCCCATCGACCCGTACCGCCCCGATTTTACTGTGCTCAACCCCCGGCCACAGCCCGAATGCCGCCGTGGTGACATCCTGATCGATGCGCTCACGCGGTGTCTGGACTGCGGCGACCGGCACCGGCAGGTCACGAAGTGTTGCCTGAAGGGCAAACTTGTCTCGTTCAGACGTCCACGCTGAGAGGTTTCTATCAAGCTCATCCTGATGTTCCAACCGCTGCTCCAGGGTACCAAAGGCACCTGTCCAGGTTTCATCTATCAACCCCGCAAGCAGCGACCAGTCATCGCTGTCCCGGCATGCGATGGCGATCCAGTCATCCTCTCCCGCTGTTGCATAAATGCCATGAGGCGCCATGGGCAGGTATTGACTTCGATTGGAATCAAAACCCGCATCATCGCGCAATGATTTACCGTTGACCGTCCAGTCCAGCAGGGCCGGACCGTTGAGACTAATGGCAGACTCGGTGCAGGCAAGATCGACCCACTGGCCTTCACCGGTCTTATTACGATGAATCAGCGCCAGCATGATAGCCATCGCCATATAATAGGCACCGGTGTGATCCATGTAGGAGTATCCCCATCCCGCCGGCGGCTGCTGGTCCAGTCCGGAGGAAAACGTCA
>CAXPUI010000176.1:0-6131 GCA_964220205.1 Candidatus Allofontibacter communis
AGCGCCACTTAACCTGCCAACCAGATAACCTGCATTAAAAGCATCTCCTGCCCCTGTCGTGTCGATGGCCTGAAAGCCGGCGCTGACGGTTGCTGGATTCTCCAGGCAGAGGCCAGCCGACAGATTCCCTGTGCCCCAGGCATTCAGGCCATCGACACGACAGGGGCAGGAGATGCTTTTAATGCAGGTTATCTGGTTGGCAGGTTAAGTGGCGCTGACCAGGAAGCAGCAGCAAAAGCCGGCCACGCCATGGCAGCAGCCACGGTACAACACCAGGGCGCAATTTTACCTCGCGACTGACGCCGGGACTTCTGTATGATGGCTGTTTTCTTATGGGAGCAACGTCATGAAAGTAGGATTGGCATTTGGCAGCAGTATTGCTGTTGAGGGCGCAGACGCCGTCGAACTCTGCCGGGTCGCGGAAGACTGCGGCTTTGAGTCTGTCTGGGGAGGTGAGCATGTCATCCTGCCGGATACTATCGTCTCAAAATACCCCTATACGGAAGATGGAAAAATACCCGCTGAACCCGACACGCCTATCCCAGACCCGCTGATCTGGCTGGCTTATGTGGCCGCTGCTGCGCCAAGCCTGCGGCTGGGCACCTGTATCCTGATCGTGCCGCAACGCAATCCCCTGGTCCTTGCGAAGGAGCTCGCGACCCTGGATCGATTATCCGGGGGGCGCGTTGAACTCGGCCTCGGTGTCGGGTGGCTGCAGGAAGAATTCGAGGCGCTGGGTATACCCTGGGAGCGCCGGGGGGCCCGTAACGACGAATACATCGCTGCCATGCGCGCACTCTGGTCTGCCCCACATGCTGAATTCCACGGCGAGTTTGTTGATTTCGATCCTGCAACCTGCAGCCCCCGACCAACCAATGGCAATATCCCGATCATCGTAGGCGGTGACTCGGAAGCCGCGCTCAGGCGAGCAGTCAATATTGCCGACGGATACTTTCCTGGGGAAGGGGACGCCGACGCGTTGGGTAAACTGCTCAAACGGCTGGAACAGACTGCTGAAGCCAACGGCCGAGACCCAAAGAGTATAGAAATCAGTGCAATTTTCGGCGCCCAGATGATGGATCCCGCCAACGGTGTGGAACAAATGGCGGCCATTGGCGTTGACCGTATCATGGTTCCAGCATTTTTCTTCGCCGGTCCTGAAGGATTGGATAACCTGAGAAAGTTCGCTGAACAGGTTATGCCCGTTGCCCGCGATGTAGCATGACCAAGCCCTACAACGTCCTCTTTATCATCACTGATCAACAGCGGGCGGATCATAACGGCTTCATGGGTAACCAGGTATTGCGGACCCCCAACCTGGACGGTCTTGCGTCAACGGGTATGGTTTTCGACAACGCCTGGGTGTCCAACCCCGTGTGCATGCCCAATCGGGCGACGATTATGACGGGTCGAATGCCAAGTGCTCACGGCGTCATCTTCAATGATCGAAGCCTGGAGTGGAACGCCAACACCTTCGTGCGCCGTTTCAGACGTTCAGGATATCGAACCGGTCTACTGGGCAAATCCCACCTTCAGCACGGCATGAGCAAAAACTCGATCGTGCCCTACCGAGGCGAATCGTCCGGCAGTGCTCCCTATCCTGACGGATGGGATCAATGGGAGGACTTCGAGCGTTACCAGAATGGGGCTGTCACAGACCCCGATGACTTCTATGGTTTTGATCATATCGAACTCAGCATCGATCATGGTGCGAGACTGTCGGGCCATCATCTTCAATGGGCCCTGGAAAAAGGCGGTCGTCTTGACGACCTGGTCATTGATCTCGACGGGAACATGCCCGGGACGCAGCAATCGGAGCACTGGCGACAGATATACAAACCACCCTACGACCCCGAGTTGCACTCAACCAGCTTCGTGACCGAGCGGACCATGGCCTTCATCGACGATGCGGAGTCAGAAGACAAGCCCTGGCTTGCCTGGTGCTCTTTTCCCGACCCCCATCATCCCATGACTCCGCCTGGAGAGTGGTTCGACCTCTACAGCCCTGAGGATATCGACTTACCGGCTTCTCGACAGGATGACCTGGCGTCAGCGCCTGAACACTTGAGGCTATTCTCGAGCATCCATCCCAGGGATCAGCGGAACTGGGTTGCACCATGTGGCTATGGCAACGACAACCTGTTACAGGAAGCTATCGCAGCAACCTACGGCATGATTGCGATGATTGATGATGGTGTCGGCAGGATCCTCAGGCACCTGGATAACAAAGGTCTGCGTGATAACACCATCGTGGTTTTTACATCCGATCACGGCGACATGATGGGGGACCATGGCCTGTTCCTGAAGGGATTCATGCACTACCGAGGGACGTTGCAGGTCCCGCTGGTTATCGATGCACCCGGGTTATCGGCGGGCCGGACATCAGCCCTTGCGTCATCAATCGACCTGGGCCCGACCCTGATGGACCTCTGCAGCATCGACGCTTACGATGGCATCCAGGGTGAGAGCCTGCGACCGATTGTCGAACATTCACAGACCCACATCAGGGAAAGCATTCTGATCGAGGATGACGTGCCACTCATCACGTCAAAACTCACACCCAGTCCTGCCAGAACTCGAACGCTGTTAACGGAACACTACAGGTTTACCCGGAACAGCAAGGGGGAAGAACAACTCTTTGACCTGGACACAGACTCGGATGAGATGAACAACATTGCAGATCAATCTGATCTCCGAACCAGGATGCTGACCTCTCTGAATGACGCGATGATGCTCGCTGACGACTCCTCGCGCGGAGCGCCAAGCACCCATTAGACGTCCGAAGCAGTCAGTTGATGGCCCCGCTTGCGTAGGCTGCAGCGATCTCTTCGTCCGAGAACTCAAGAACCTCGCTCAGCACGTCATAGCTGTGTTGACCCAGCATCGGTGCCGGACTCCGAGGCCCGTTATCATAACCGCTAATCCTGTACTGATGTCCCGTGTAAGGTATTTCCCCCATCACCGGATGCTCCATATAGCGATAAAACTCCCGGTGCTTATTCTGAGGGTCCTGCAGTAGGTCTCTGCTTCGCTGCACCACACCTGCGGGGACTCCCCTCGCCTGCAATTTTTCCATCACCTCGTAAGCATCCAGGTTAATGGTCCACGCACTGATCAGATCGTCGATTTCATCATGAGCTGCCAGGCGCTCGGCATGACTGGAGAAACGCTGAGCCAGTTCAGGCGTACCCATGACCTCACAGAGGTGGGTCCACTGTGCCTCGGTGTCTACGGCAATCGCACACCAGCGATCTTCTTCAGTACAGAGGTAGCCGCCCTGCGGTGCAAAATATCTCGAACGATTACCATCCCGGGTCGCCAACACTCCATTCAACTGCAGGTCCATCAGCTCCGGCCCCAGGAAGTGGAGGGCCGTCTCAATCTGCGCTACATCAAAGTAGCAGCCCTCACCCGTCCTGCGGCGATGGTCGATCGCAGCGGCCAGAAGTGTCGAGATGAAACGAGGAGCGATCGTATCGGTGTAGGCAACCCAGGGGCCACTGGGTCCGACATCCTGCCAGCCCGTTATCTCATAGAATCCGGCAATCGCACCGGCATGATAACCATAACCTGCCATCTGCGCCGCAGGGCCTGT
This sequence comes from Candidatus Allofontibacter communis, assembly GCA_964220205.1. Classification (GTDB taxonomy): domain Bacteria; phylum Pseudomonadota; class Gammaproteobacteria; order Pseudomonadales; family Azotimanducaceae; genus UBA9659. The sequence goes on from CAXPUI010000176.1 coordinate 3,596, forward strand.
CTGTCCCATCAGGCACGTACTGACCATGATCACCTGCGGGTTGATTGCCGTGATGTCATCGTATCCCAAACCCATGCGGGCAATGGCTCCAGGCGCAAAGCTCTCGACGACGATGTCCGCTTTCTCTATAAGACGACGGGCAATATCGATGGCATCCGGGTTTTTCATATCCAGCGCTATGCTCTGCTTCGACGTATTGAAATCGCCGTAAAACTGCGAGCGGTCTATGCCCGGCTCCATATCCTTGAATGGCGCCCCGCCCCGCAACACATCCGGTCGCATCACCGACTCAATTCGAATGACCCGTGCACCATGGTCGGCAAGGTACTTGGTTGAGATAGGGCCGACCCCCACCCAGGAAAAATCAACGACAGTAATGCCCGCAAAGGGTAGATCGTTACCCGACTCCGTACTCAAAGGCTCATAGCCTCTACCAAGAACTTCTGCAGCGATCTCATCAGTGTGCTCACCGACTCGAGGTGGCGGTCTTCGGATTGCCAGGCCCGGCAACGAAGGCTTGGCCCAGAGTCCCGGTGATTTGACCGCCTGATCAGCAAGTTCGCGCTCCTGCCAACAACCGCGAATCTGCATATGCTCTAACGCAAGCAACTCGGCGAGCGTGTTCGCAGGCGCCAGCGAAATACCCCGCGCCAGACCGAAATCAAACAGTTCCTTTTTGGTCCTGGTGGAGAAAAATGCGTGCAGCAACCGAGAGCCATCGAGAATGGTCGTGTGATGGGCATCAAGGTCACGCATGGTCTCATCGTACGCCAGCCAATCCATGTCCTGCCACTTGTCATCCGCTATTCCTTCTTCGATCATGTCCGGCAGGCAACCGGTCAGGACCGCGGAACTTGGCAGGGCAATCAGCCAGCCATCCGCACAAGGATAGACCAGGTCAAATTCGGCTAACGGGTAACTCAAACCGCACCGCTGAAAGTCTGCCCCCTGAATAGCATGCGCACCCATCGCGTTCAGCATTGTCCACGTCATGGCGTTCTGGGCAGCCAGGTCAACATACTGGGCCTCGCCTGTTTTCAGTCGACGGTGATGAGCAGCCAGTGCACCGGATGCTGCTTCGACACCAGTGTGACGCCAGACCTGTGGAATCGATACTCTGACCGGTGCGCGACCGACCACCCCCTGCAGCGCAACGGGACCACCCATCGCCGCGATGACCAGGTCACTGTCGGCAAGATCCGCATGCGGACCATCGGATCCGAATGGCGAGATCTGAACGAAGACGATCTGTGGGTTCAACGCCGACACCTCAGCATAGCCCATACCAAAGGCGGATAACGTGCCGTCAGGCGCGGGTTCAAAAACGAAGTGGGACGTTCGAATCAGCCCGGCCCGTATCTCCCTATCCGACTCCGAATCGGGATTGAGGACAATCGAGCGTTTATTTCGGTTAAAGGCCTGGAAGCTCAGGCTTCGCATATCGGCCGGTTCCCCGCCATCGACAAACGGTGCTATCGCACGGGAGCGGCTGCCTTCCCGCAGCTCCACCTTGATAACATCCGCTCCCAGATCACCAAGCAGCATCGGTCCGATCTCGCCACGCTCATCGGTGAAGTCCAGTACGGTATAAGGTGCTAAAAACATATCTGAATGACTTTGCATACGACCCTGGGCTATTCTTCTATAAATTTCGCTGGGCGACAAATCAGTATAGTCATGAAAGCCACACCAGGAAAACGCCGAACCGGAGTCGTACAGAAGCCGGATTACTTAAGGCAGATAATCAGATCTGTTGTCACGACCTTTGTCGGATGGGGATACCTGCAAGCACTCCACGTCATTCAGCCGGGACATCGATCCATCTGCGACCGCGAAAACAGTCACCGCTAGACTACGTGGAGGTGTGATGCAGTACCTGTTCCCTGGCAAAGCTCCCTATGTGGGTACCGTGGATTCCCTGATGCAAAGGACTGCCCCCTGGGGATTATCGTAAGTGAGCAGTGTTTCCAGCACCTCCCTGGAGGATGATTACCCGAGTCTGACGACCGCCAGCTACCTCCTGTCACTCCTGTTCATTGCCTATATTTTCTCGTTCATTGACCGGTCGATCCTTGCTCTGCTTGTCGGCCCGATTCGCGACGATTTCGGTATCACAGACTTCGAGTTCAGTCTTATTCAAGGAGCAGCATTTTCGCTGTTATATACCGTTGCGGGGCTACCTCTGGGCAGGTTGGCGGATCGCTATTCTCGCAAGCTGATTGTTTCCGGCTCAGTCTTCTTCTGGAGCGCCGCTACCTGTGCCTGCGGCATGACCAAAAACTTCACGCAGCTCTTCGTTGACAGGATGGATGTCGGGGCTGGAGAAGCAGGTCTGTAGCCGCCTGCTTACTCGCTGATCCTGGACAGTTTCCGACCCCGACACGTAGGCTATTCCATGTCCTTCTACAAACTGGGCGTCAAGGTCGGTGCCGGGATAGCATTCGTCATCGGAGGAATCCTGTATGAGTACTGGGCAGGCGTCGGCAACATGTCTGTCCCCCTGATGGGGGACATCAAACCCGGGCACATGACCCTC
>CAXPUI010000177.1:0-5179 GCA_964220205.1 Candidatus Allofontibacter communis
CATGATTCGATGTATGGCCTGGCGTATAGACGCATTCAACGGTCCAGCCGTTTCCTTGAATAATGTCGCCATCGTTAACCCGGTGGTCTGGCGAAAAGTCCATATCTCCACCGGCCTCTATCTGCACACCTTCTTCCTGTTTGCCCGAACCGTGGGGTCCGTAACCATAGGTCGGTGCGTGCCAGATTTTTTTCAGGGGGGCCGCTGCGGGTGAGTGATCCATATGTGTATGTGTGATCAGCAGGTGTGTAACCGTTTCGCCGCTCAAAAGGGCTTCCAGTGCTGAGACGTGTTCGTCGATCAACGGGCCTGGGTCAAGAACGGCAACATTATTATGTCCTATGACGTAGGTGTTTGTGCCATGGAACGTGAAGCCACTTGGATTACGGGCTGTGACCCGGCGAATGAGTGGGCTGACGGGCTCCAGTTTGGCGTACTCAAACTCGTACTCGTGAGTAAAGGGTATCGATGTAGCCATGACTGATTACTGCTGGTGGTAGAAGAGTAAAGCTTAACCAAAAACGTGATACGATGCGAAAGCTGTCGCTCATTAAAATAGGTTCGAGGAGCGGTTTATGTTGCCAGATCAGGCAAGTTTCGAAAGGCTGATCGAGATTGGTATCGCACTGTCGGCAGAGAAAGATACCAATAAACTTATGGAAAGGATTCTGTTGGAGGCGAAAGCGCTCGGTAACGCTGACGGCGGTACCCTCTACATCCGGACCGAAGAAGATACTCTTGAATTCGAGATTATTCGAAATGACTCTCTTGGACTTGCACAGGGGGGTACCAGCGGTGAGGAAATCAATATACCGGCCCAGAGGATGTTCAATGAGGATGGGTCTCCCAACAAAAAACAGATTGTCAGCAATGCAGCTTTATCTGGCGAGACGTTAAATATTGTTGATGCCTATGATTCGACTGAGTTCGATTTCTCTGGTACGAAAAAATTCGATCAAGGCACTGGCTACCGGACTACCTCTGTCCTGACCATGCCCCTGAAGAACAGCCAGGATGATGTCATTGGTGTTCTGCAACTTCTCAATGCCCTCGATCCCGAGACGGGAGAGGTCGTCGCTTTTTCTGAAGAACTTCAACCGCTGATGGAGGCTCTTGCTTCGCAGGCGGCTGTTGCTCTGGACAACGCTCTGCTGATTAAGGCTCAGGAAAACCTGCTCGATTCGTTTATCACGCTTATGGCTCGTGCGGTAGACGCGAAGTCACCCTATACAGGTGGTCATTGTGAACGGGTCCCGGAATTAACAGAGATGCTGACTCAAGCAGTCTGTGACGCTGAGTCAGGCCCGTTTGCTGATTTCAACCTTAGCCAGGAGGGCTGGTATGAACTGCATATCGGAGCGTGGTTACATGACTGTGGCAAGGTGACAACGCCTGAATATGTCGTTGATAAGTCCACCAAGCTCGAAACGATTACTGATCGTATCCATGAAGTCAGGATGCGGTTTGAGGTGGCGAAGCGCGAGGCCATCATTGCCTGTCAGGAGCAGGTTATCGCGGGCAACGGGGATTCTGCTGTCCTGCGGGAGGAATTGGGCAGAACGCTGAGCCAGTTGGATGAAGACTACTATTTCATTGCGGAATGTAATCTGGGCGGTGAATTCATGGCGGAAGACCGGGTGGAGCGGGTTCGAAAAATAGCTGGCCAGACCTGGACACGGACGCTTGATGATCGCGTCGGTATTGCCCATGAGGAATTGGTTCGTAGAGAGCGGCAGCCTGCTCCGGTGCTGCCCGTCGCTGAACCATTGCTGGCTGACCGTCTCGATCACCTCATAGAACACGATGCCGATGTTCATTCCGCTGATCCCGACAACCCCTATGGTTTTCGTATCAAGGTTCCAGAGCACAAATACAATCTGGGAGAGATTTACAATCTGTGTATCTCCAGGGGCACTCTTACCGAAGAAGAGAGATTCAAGATCAACGATCATATCGTTCAGACGATCGTGATGCTTGAGTCTCTTCCTTTTCCCAAGCACCTGGCGCGTGTTCCTGAAATTGCCGGTGGCCACCACGAAAAAATGGACGGTACCGGCTATCCGAAACAATTACGAGGCGAGCAGATGTCGATTCCCGCAAGGGTGATGGCGATTGCTGATGTTTTTGAAGCGTTGACGGCGGCCGACCGGCCTTACAAGCCAGCGAAAAAATTATCAGAAAGTGTCAAGATCATGTCTTTCATGGTCAAGGATGATCATCTTGATCCTGATCTTTTCCGACTCTTTCTCGAATCAGGGGTGTACAAGGCCTACGCGGATAAGTTCTTGCTGCCAGAGCAGATTGATGACGTCGATATTGCCCAATACTTTTAGTTATATTGCAGTAGTTCAGCGACATGCGCCTCAACACTGTCCGCAAGGGCAGTGAGATGATAGCCGCCTTCCAGCGTTGACATGATCCTATTGTTCGCGTGATCCGCTGCAATGTCGGCTAATGCAGCCGTAATCCATTTGTAATCCGCTTCGCGCAGTCGCAAGTCTGCAAGCGGGTCGAGTTCATGCGCATCAAACCCGGCGCTGATAAGAAGCAGGTCAGGTCGGTGGTCCTGCAATGCAGGTAACCAGTCCTGTTCGATGGCAGATCGAAAGGCCGAACCGTCTGTCCCTGCGGGTAATGGTGAATTGACGATATGATCGTTAGTGTAATCCAGGTAGCGATAGGGGTAGTGATTTTGCTGAAAGCTGGAGCAGACCATGACTTCCGGCCTGTCCTTAAAAATATCAACCGTACCGTTACAGTGGTGTACATCGAAATCTACGATGGCTACGCGATTAATCCCGGGGTAAGTAAGCGCGGTTTCGGCGGCTAGAGCAATATTGTTAAAAATGCAGAAACCCATCGCCGCGGCCAGTTCAGCGTGGTGACCCGGTGGTCTGACAGCACAGAATGCCCGCTCGGTTTTGCCGTCCAGGATATCCTTGACGGCTGAGATGCAGGCACCCGCGGCAAGCTTTGCGGCCCTGAGACTGCCCGGGCTCATGTAGGTGTCGGGGTCCAGGCGAATAATGCTGTCCGTCGGCTCACTTTGATTGACAGACTCGACATAGGCCTCGGGATGTACCAGGTTCAGAAGATTGTCGGGAGGTTCTGTCGCCAGGCAGACTTGCATGTCCTGAACCAGGCCAGACACCTGGAGACGTTCGGTGACTGCGCGCAATCGCTCCGGTCGCTCAGGATGCTGTGCAAGTTCGTGCTTCTCACAATCAGGGTGCGTGTACAGGTGCATTTTGCTCATATCTCCCTCTGGATAATGATTGACTTGTGATCTCTGATTGGTTTGAAACAGTGTTCGATAGCTTTCAAGTATGGACTGCTTGCAGCAGACTCGCCATTAATGGTTTCGAGTATTAACTTTTTCTCGGGACCGAAAGGACGATAGAGGAGGTGATTCATTGCTCCGAGATATCTCTCCAGTTCGGGGAACTCCGGTTCAACCAGGATGGTCAAATCCCTGCCTCTACGGGCTAACGTCATCACCAGGTCAGTATCATGGTAGATCAGATAGTTTGACGCGACGCGCCTTGGAAGATGTTTGCCGTGCAAGCCGAGCCCCAGGCCGGAGGGGCTGATTGGATCTGTCGCGTTGATGAGGAAGACATGATCCTGCAAACCGTTCTGAAAGGTCCTGAGGCTTTCTCGAGTCGCGAACTGGGGGCCCGGGACAGACTCAAAAAAATGGCCGGATGTCACTTCGCCTGACAACTCCATAAGCCGCAGGGCCCTGAAGATAGTGCGCCATTCAACGTGCTGTTGCTCTCGCTGGTAGAGTTCGCGGAACAGGATACCGTAACGATTCAGTAAGAGCCTGGCTCGGTCTTTATCCGTTTCCTGTTTTTCCAGGTGGTCAAGATCCTGGTCTGGTTGTGGCAGCCGAAACCAGCTGCCGGTTTGTGGTGTTTGGGCCCGCCACTTATTGAACCCGCGTCTTCCCCGAGCCACTGATCGAGAGGTGAATGTGTCGGGAGGTTGGAAGCTGGTTGCTATGCCCTGGCGCAGGGTGCGCATGGAATTGTTGGTTAGCTTTGTCGCCCATACTTCCTCCCACAGTTGTCGGGTCAGTTCGATGGATGAGAGGCCTGTTCCATCCTGCAGACCGTTGAACTCATACCTGACGCGGTCATTCTCGATCAGCGCGGATGGGGGCGTGCCAGCGTTTGATATAAGGTCGAGATCATCGAATTTAGTGAAGGCTACGCGTTTTTCTCCCATTCCGATCCAGATGAATTCTCCTTCCTGTAACAGGAGGTCCAGATGCGAAGCGTCGTAAGAGCTGAGTCTGGCGGGAAGAACATCTGATTCCCATAGCTCTGCCGAAATTGGCAGTCCTCGCAGGCGTTCGAGGCAGTCATATAGCTGGTCCAAGGGATCGTCAGACGTGTAGCGAGTCTGCCAGGCCATGAGAAAGGCAGGCAGGTGTTCCAGTGGTTTCGACCTGATCTGGGAGCGTTGGCTGGCTCTCTGCTGCCTTAGCAGGTATTCGAAATTTACTGCATCGCAATAGTGTAACTGGTGATCATCGACGATGAGTTGCCCGCTGATCAATGTGTCATTGTCTGTCAGGCTCAGTAGGCAGCGTTCCAGGGCGTCGGCATCTATCTGGAGCAGATGCACACACTGCGAATGTGTCATCGGCCCATAATATTGCATCCAGTTGGCGATGAGGGTCTCCAGCCTCTCCTGGTTTTCTGGAAGGTCCGACTGTTGTATCACGCTATCAAATTCACTGGCGTCATCGATGTGTGCAACAAGACTCCCGTTATTGATCTCGATGACGTTATCGGTTCTGAAGTCGAGCCTGTCCGACAATGCAAACCATTCTGACACGGGTAAAACGGATCTTTCCTTGATCCAGTCATCAAGGTCTTCGGCATCAGTTGGCAACCAGGTGTCATCTAATCGCTGCCGCTGCTGCAGAAAATTCCTGCCAACTTCTGGCGTAACCGCAGGGCGCAGACCAGGGGAGAATACAACTTCCCTGAGCAGATCTTCGTTGAGCTTTGATTGCTTGTCGGACTTCGGTTCGTCCGACATATACATGTAGGTATTTATCTGGTCCCATGCAGCGGACCGAGCGAAGGGGCTTGGCGATGATGTCTCGAACTCGCTCACAATGATATCTCGGGTTTCCAGCTCCGTGAGCATCTTGCGGAGACTGTCG
>CAXPUI010000178.1:0-4213 GCA_964220205.1 Candidatus Allofontibacter communis
AGCAAATGCTGCAAATGTTTCTGCGCAACCGCTGCGATTACATCGTCATGAACGAAATGGAGTTCCGGTTCCTGGCGCAGCTGGGGTCCATCGACCCGGACCGTTACAGAACCGAACTGATAGACGCCGAATGGCCGGTCTATCTCGGGATACTCAAAACCGAGACGGCACTGATTGAAGCGGCGGAAGCTTTTTTTACTACCTACAAGATTGACGTGGAGGCCATGCTACCCGGACTGCCACGGCCAGGCCTTTAATGGTGCAAGATCTGGCCGCTGTGGGTCCAGCACAGAGGTGAAGAGAGTGGCGTTTTTATCTTTCATACTCAGACTGGCTCTAATGAGTCCCTCCCCCATATGGCACAAATCAGCCGCATAGCATTATTCCAACAATGAACGGTCATTCTGTGACCGGTCGAGAGCCTCAGCTTCTAAACAAAAGCGAACATTCGAGTCAGGCCTTCGTTCTCCCCCCCGAAGGTTCCAAGCTCGTCATTGGCCTTTGATTCATCATGGTTGATGGAGCAACTTTCAGGCGCCAACTAATTCCGGTATAGAGTTAGCGATAATGGGCTAAGCCGATGTTTACCCCGATTGACCTGCCCCCAGCTTTCCAAAGGCCAAAAAAGCTGGATATGTGAAGCCCGGCAAAAGATGAACATAAGCGTCCGACAATCAAATCTTGAGTCAAGGGCTGCTGCCGTATTCCGCAGCAGCTAGGCATTACTTTCCAATGGCAAGCTTCGTTAACTCAGGAATCCTCCTGAATAAGAGCAACGAGATCATGTCGAATCTCCTCGGCGCTTAGATCAGATCTCATTAACAGTCGGGGATCGCCCTCACGATCAAATACATAGATTGCGCTGCTGTGTGACACGGCATAATTTCCGTCGGGGCCGGGCTCTTCATATCCGAAGGTTGTCCGATATCGTTTAGCCAGTTGGCGAAGCTGGGGTTCTTTTCCAGTGAGCCCTACAATATTGTCACCGAAGAAATCCACGTATTTTGCGAGGCGCTCGGGCGTGTCACGTTTCGGATCGACACTCACGAACAAAGTGAGTACTTCATCCTGAAGCTCGGGGTCCAGGCCACTGGTTACCTGATTGAGTTTTTGCAGGGCGGTCGGGCAAACATCGGGGCACGAGGTGAACCCGAAAAACAGCATTCTCACGCGGCCACTGTAATCATCGCCAGATACAGACTTGCCCTGGCTATTGATCAGGTCGAATTCCAGCTCAGGCATCAAGCCACTGATGTTTTTACCGTTCCAGTCTTCCTCGTCATTGCCAAAGCAACCAGTCAGCAATAGGGATGCTATCAGCGTTAAGGTCGCCGATATGATGTTGGTGCGCTGTCGCCAGAAGCGAGTTCTCATGACGCTGTTTCCTCAAGTTGTTTGGATTGGTTGGTATATTTTCCGTCCTGATGCATGGCTCGCCGGAGCATCAGAAGAATGCCAAGAATGCTCATCATGGCCGGAGGAATATAGGTCAGCATGCCGCCCAGAAGCTGGTCGACTTCTGGATCCAGCGGCCAGGCCCTGCCACAGACTTCGTAAACGTCATAGACCATGTCACGTGAGAACACGATCCACGCCCCAAGAAACATCTGAAGCACACCCGCGGCAGCCAGAACCAACATGCGTCTGCCATACCCCAACGATGAGGTGATCGCCGGCGGTCTTGGGTCAAAGATCAACCACCAGAAGAGAAGACCATCCAGCAACATGCTCCAGTTCATGACCCAGTACAGCTCCCGGCTGAGCATGGCGTCGAAATGGATCGATGGCCACAGCCAGAAATAAATGAGCCCAACAAATAGGAAAAGGGCGATAAAGGGCTGTTGCAGAACCTGATAAACCCAACCCAGAGGCCGTAGCGCGCGCCTCCAGCCCGGGCGGATTTTTTCAAACCAGAACCGCAGGACCGGCAACGGATTGGACAGGGCGATAAGGATAGGCCCGATGTGATGAAGAATCAGATGCTGGCCCCGATGGACGAAGAACATGTATTGCGCGTAGTAATCGAAGCGCGTCTGCATCACCGCATAACAGATCAGCACCCCCAGGGTGAACGCAAAAATCCGTAGCGAGCCAGGCCGATCCTGATCCGGCATCCGAATTAGCCCGACGCCATAGAACCCCATCACGAGCATGTAGCTCAGCACGGTCAGCGGCGAGAAATCGTAGGGTAGAAGGTAGTCAAGCAGTGACATAGCGTTGCCGGTTTTGTTGTTATTCCAGTGACTCTACCTTGGATGTCACCAGGTCGTACAGTTCCTGAGGCCCCAGGCGGCTCAAGATGTCTCCGTTAACGTAGAATGTTGGGGTTCCGGAAATTCCAACCGCCTTAACGTCCGCAGCATCCTGTTGAATAATGCCGTCAATCTCGGGTGAGTTCATACCGGCCCGGGCGGCTTCTACGTCAAGCCCGGCTGACGCCGCCGCATCCCATGCTGCGGTGACCTTTGGATCATCGTGCCATTTCGGCTGTGCTTCCATAACAGCGTCAAGCACCGGTTCATAGATTCCCTGTTCACGGGCGGTTTCCAGAATTCTGACGGCCTCTTCCGAGCCTTTGTGAAACAATACGTAGCGCAGTACCAGACGCACGTTGTCCGGGTAGGCAGCCTGAATCTGTTTCACATAGGGATGCATGGCGCGACAACCTTCGCAGGATGGGTCGAAGAACTCGACAATGGTTACCGGCGCGTCCTCAGGGCCAATAACGGGAGAGTAATCCCTCACCAGTGGCGTTTTTTCAACAACAGCAGGCTCATTAGTGCCCTGAGAGCCATCGTAAATAACAACAGCACCAGCAAAGACAACCAGACAAAAAAGAATAAGACTTATGACCAGGGTTCGGGTTCGCACGGGAGATGTTCCTATTTTCGATGAGTTTACGGGTTTCAGATTTTTCAGGTGTCCGGTAGCAGCCGACTGGGCACCCACCGCAGATAAAGCATCATTCCAAACAGTTCCACCAAAGACTGTACAACAATCACCACGACGGCCACAGCCCAGGCCTCTGGCATTGACAGTGCCAAAGGTAAAACCACGAAGGAGTTGCGTGTTCCTAGGCTGAAGATGACGGTGCGACCGGTTTCTACCGGTAATCGAAAGACCCGGCGCAGAGCCTTTCCAACCAGAGCCGCAGCTAGAAGATAGGCCGGAAACAGAATCATCAAGGGCCAGATAAGTGAGCCGGTACTGTCGATCTGGCTGACCTGTGTCATTGAGATGATGAACAGTACGACTGTCAGCAGAGGGACCGGCATCAGACCCATGAAGCGAATGAACCCGATGGCTTTTCTGGAGTTTTCGGCCCATTTTTCAGTCAGAAATGCCAGGATAAGCGGGACAATAATCAGCCCGCCAAAGGCCGGCAGGAGGTGCCGCCCAAGCTCAAGATTCACGTCGAACTGATTACCCATGAAAAGCCAGAGGTAAAGTGGAAGAAGACCCAGTTGAGCAATCAGCAGAACCGGTGTTGCCGCAATGGCTCGGGTGCTGTCCCCCTTGCCTAGGTGAGTGAAGGTGACAAACCAGTCGGTACAGGGCATCAGCAATACCAGAAGCACTCCCAACTTCAGCGCGTCATTGTCCGGCAGCGCCAATATCAGCAAGGCAGTGATCGCCGGCATGACCAGAAAATTTCCGGTGAGCAAGGCACCCATGAACCGACGGTCCCGGAACATATCAGACAGGTGGGTCAACGGTGTTTGAGTAAATGTGGCGTAGAGCAGAACTCCGAGCAACCCCCAGATTAAGTAATCCGGCACACTGTCACCGAGGGACGATGTCCAATCCACAGACAGTCCGAAAACAACAGCGATGAGGTAGGCCCAGACCTGGTGGCGTTCAATTACGTCTCGCATGGCGTGCTCGTAACCGAGTGGAATGTCGGCCATTCGCAGCATATCTGCCACACGGTACCCTTTTCAGCAGCCCTGCTAGCCATGGCCATAAGTATGGGCATCTTTGTGACTGTGATCAGGATGTTCAAACTCCAATGTTGAATGAGTGATGCCGAACTCGTTTTCCAAAGTTCGTTTTATCCCACCCTTGACTTTTTCAAGTTCATTCCAGGCACTTATTTCGACCACCACATGGGCGTCGAGGGAGGCATCATGCTCACCCATCTGCCAGAAATGTACGTGGTGAAGGTCTAAAACGCCTTCTACGTTTGATAAAGCCTCGATGACAGAATCTGTGT
>CAXPUI010000179.1:0-3203 GCA_964220205.1 Candidatus Allofontibacter communis
GCTTTGGGACCATGCCGGTTGCTGGGGACCGGGTCACGAGGTTCCGGGAAAAACAGGGTGCACCGGGGAGTTACATCAACGGTGGTTTTTTTGTGCTTTCCCCCGCAGTGCTAGATTACATCAACGATGATCAGACCGTCTGGGAAGATGAGCCGCTGGATCGACTGACCAAGGAAGACAACCTGTCCGCCTGGCGCCATGATGGTTTCTGGCAGCCCATGGATACGATTCGTGAGAAACAGATCCTTGATGACTACTGGCGGCAGGGCAGGGCACCCTGGAAGGTATGGTGAATCCCGACGCCTGGAATGGCCGCAAGGTATTGGTCACCGGTCACACGGGCTTTAAAGGCAGTTGGCTGGCCCATTGGTTGCTTGAAATGGGTGCCAACGTTGTTGGCTACGCTCTCGCTCCTCAATCTGATGTCTCGCTTTTCAATGTCTTGCAGTTGGGTGACAGGATTGAAACCTATCTGGAAGATATCAATGATCTCGTTGCTCTAAACGAGTGTGTGGAGAGCCAGCAACCCGACGTCGTGTTCCACCTGGCAGCCCAGTCTCTGGTCCGGACTGGCTACCAGGATCCTACCGGCACACTTTCTACTAACATCATGGGCACAGCCAACCTCCTTGAAGCCGTGCGCCAGCTACCGAATCGTTGTCGGGTCGTTGTTGTAACCAGTGACAAATGTTATCGCAATGATGAGAGCGGTCGGCGATATGATGAAGAAGAGCCTCTCGGTGGGCATGATCCCTATAGTGCCAGTAAAGCTGCGGCTGAAATCGTCGCAGCGAGCTATCGAAACAGTTATGCCGGCGACAAGTTGAAAATTGCGTCGGCTCGCGCCGGTAACGTCATCGGCGGTGGGGATTGGGCTGAAGATCGACTGGTGCCTGATCTTGTTCGTGCATGGACAGAGAAAAGGACCATGCAGGTTCGCCATCCGGAGGCGATCAGGCCCTGGCAGCATGTTCTGGAGCCGATTTCCGGGTACCTGCTGCTCGCCGAGCAGCTGTGTGATCCGGGTATCGCCAGTGCCTGGAATTTCGGGCCCGATGCAGACGATGTGGTTTCTGTGGGGGACCTGTTACAACTGGTTGCGGGGCGCTGGCCGGAACTCTCCATCCATTGCCAGCCCGAAGAAGGTCCACACGAAGCTGCTACCTTGTTGCTTGATTCTCAAAGGGCCTGTACCCAGCTGAGCTGGCGTCCACGCTGGCGCCTGGAAGAAGCCTTGGACCGGACCCTGGACTGGTATCAGGCGTGGCGTGAGGGCCATGATATGGTGAGCATTTCCTCTCAGCAGATTGCTGACTATCTTCGCTCATGAACCACGATAAAGAACGACAGAAGATTCTCCGCCAGGTGGCTGCTTACAGTGAACTGAAGTATGCACAGGGAGTGGACTTCGTTGCGGGTGAGACGCCTATTCCACCCTCGGGCAAAGTTCTGGGTGCAGCCGAGATCTCGGCGCTCGTTGATGCTTCCTTGGATGGTTGGCTGACCACGGGTCGTTTCAATGATAGGTTTGAAAAAAACCTGGCCAGTTTCCTCGGTCAACGGCATGTCCTGACCACTAACTCAGGTTCGTCAGCTAATCTGGTCGCTCTCTCTGCGTTGACGTCACCGAAGCTGGGTGATCGCCGGTTGTTGCCGGGTGATGAGATCATTACGGTCGCCGCGGGATTCCCGACGACCGTAAATCCCATACTGCTCTATGGGATGGTCCCAGTGTTCGTCGATATAGACCCGAAGACCTATAACATTGATGTGGCCGGTTTACGTGCGGCGGTTACCGATAAAACTCGTGCGATCATGTTGGCGCACACCCTGGGAAATCCTTTTGATCTTGATGCGGTTACCCGAATTGCCAGTGAGAACAAGCTGTGGTTGATTGAGGATTGCTGTGACGCGCTGGGTTCGACTTATGATGGTCGACTGGTGGGCAGCGATGGTGATATCGGCACCTTGAGTTTTTACCCGGCGCACCACATCACCATGGGCGAAGGTGGTGCTGTGTTTACGGCCAGCTCCCGGCTTGACCGTATCATGGAATCCATTCGTGACTGGGGGCGTGATTGTTATTGCGATCCGGGTGATGAGAATACCTGCAAGCAACGCTTCGATTGGCAACTGGGTGATCTGCCCCATGGTTATGATCATAAGTACATATACTCTCATCTTGGCTTCAACCTGAAGATCACCGATATGCAGGCAGCGGTTGCTGATGCCCAGTTGCAGCGATTGCCGGCGTTTATCGAGGCCAGACGAAAAAATTTCCTCTTCCTGCTAGATGGCCTCAAAGACCTGGAAGATCATCTCGTGTTACCAGCGGCCACACCTAAATCCGATCCGGCATGGTTTGGCTTGCCACTTTCTGTCAGGGAAAATTGCAGGCCTGAACTGATTAACTTCCTCGACAGCAGAAAAATTGGTACTCGTCTGCTGTTTGGTGGCAATTTGACCAAGCAGCCCTACTTCGAGGGGCGTGACTATCGAATACAGGATGACCTCAAGAATACCGACCTGGTCATGGAGCGGGCTTTCTGGATTGGTGTTTATCCAGGGTTACAAAGGCCGATGCTGGAATATATGATCGAGTCCCTGCATGACTTTTTCAGTAAAAGGTAAGAGCGGGAATGTGTGAGAAGACTGAGCGAAAAGCATGAGTGAAGAGCACCAGCCGCTGTTTGTACTGGAGATGGCGAACAACCACATGGGTGATGTCGATCACGGTGTCAGCTTGATTGAATCATTTGGTGCTGTCTGCAGGGATTTTCCGTTCCGGTTCGGTTTCAAGATGCAGTACCGGGATCTCGATACCTACCTGCATCCAGCCTCGTTGGAGTCGGACGCTCATTATGTCAAACGTTTCAATGACACCAGGCTGAGTCAGGATCAACGCAGGTTGCTTGTCCAGGCGATCAGAGACAATGGTTTCGTTTCTATCTGTACTCCTTTTGATAATGCGTCGGTTCAGGAAATTGTTGATGATGGCTTTGAGATACTGAAAATCGCGAGCTGTTCGTTTGGTGACTGGCCGCTGATGGAGGAGATAGCGGCTACTGATCTGCCGGTCATCGCCTCCTGTGCGGGTGCATCTATTGAGGATCTTGATGCTGTCATTGCTTTCCTGAGCCATCGTGATAAGGATTTCACGATCATGCATTGTGTTGCTGAATACCCGATGGCGCCGGAAATCG
>CAXPUI010000180.1:0-2175 GCA_964220205.1 Candidatus Allofontibacter communis
CAGACTTTTCAATAGAGGCAACGTTAGTCTCAAAACGAAGGTCGATCTGTTTCTTCAGCAGCTCTTCGTGTACGGATTTGCGGATATCAATGTCAAAGTGGCGAAGAAACAACGGACCGCGATAAGACAATGAGGTCTCGACGCCCAGCCCGTTGAAAATACCGGCAAACTCAACAGCGATATAGCCACCACCAACGACAAGACAATGTCGCGGCAACTCATCCAGAAAAAACGCTTCGTTGGAGGTTATGGCGTACTCCGATCCCGGGAACTCGGGCACTACAGGCCAGCTGCCCGTTGCGATCAGGATTTTTTCGGTAGAAACCCTGGTATCGCCAATAGCAATATGATGCTCGTCAACGATGCGAGCTCTGCCATCGAAATGAGTGACCCCCGCATTATCCAACAAGCCCTTGTAGATTCCATTGAGACGCGAGATCTCGGCATTCTTGTTATCGAGCAATGTCGACCAGTCAAAACCAGGGGTCGTTTCTCCCCAGCCGAACCCCTGCGCCTGGTGATAATCTTCCGAGTAATGGGATGCGTAGACGAAGAGTTTCTTGGGGATACAACCCACATTAACGCACGTACCTCCCATGTAGCGATCTTCCGCAGTCGCCACCCTGGCGCCATACTGGGCACTCATGCGGGCGGCCCGGACCCCTCCTGAGCCAACACCTATAACAAACAGATCAAAATCGTAACTCGTCATGACTTAGTCATTTACCTTGCAACCCGAAACGCGGCAGACTACGCCCTGATCTCTCAAGAAACAACAGTTTTACATGGAATTCCGGCTGATCCAGTTCAACGGGAACCGAGACCTCCGCTGCAGCCTTGACCTTCTCACAGACGGACTGCAGTTATCCTTTGAAGTACCTCACGCTCGCGAACTTATCTGGCCCGACTACGAGAGCATCCGGAGGGCTGACAACCTGTGGCTCTCCACCTGTTTCGAGTTATTCCTGGCAGGTAAAAGCCAGTCCGGCTACACGGAATTCAATGTATCGCCTTCCGGGGCCTGGAACTGTTACCAATTCGACGATTATCGACACGGCATGCAGCCCAGTCCCTGCTGGCAATTGACAGAACTGGAGCAGGACGACGGGATGGTAACAGCGAGCTTCTCAGGTGAGCTGAACGCAGGTCTGGTCCGTTTAGGGCCTGCCGCCATCCTGCAGAACACAGCCGGCGAAATCGAGCATTTCGGACTCAGCCATGGCCATCAGCCAGATTTTCATGACTCAAGCCGACATGTGCTTATGTCGACACATGACTTATAGTGACGTTCATGGGATTTCAATGCGGTATCGACCACCTGCTCAACGAGCCTGAGCTGAGTGAACGGCTAAAATCTGCCCGGGTAGGCCTCGTTGCACATCCCGCCTCTGTCACCAGCGATAATCAGCATTCGCTGGATGCACTGGTCACTGCAGGATGCCAGGTTGTCAAAGCTTTCGGTCCTCAGCACGGTATGCGTGGCGATAAACAGGACAATATGATTGAGTCTGCGGACTACCTGGATCCATTACACGACATACCTGTTATCAGCCTCTATGGCGAGCACCGGTACCCTACCGAAGACATGCTGGCCGATCTCGATATCGTTCTCTTCGACCTTCAGGATATCGGTTGTCGTATCTACACTTACATCACCACCCTGTTTTACTTTTGCGAGGCCTGCGCCAAGTCAGGAGTTGAACTCTGGGTACTGGACCGTCCTAACCCTGCCGGCCGACCTATTGACGGTCTTTTCCTGGAACCAGGAGAAGAGAGCTTCGTGGGCTGCACCAGTCTGCCGACACGGCATGGCATGACAGTTGGTGAACTCGCCCTCTATTTCAGGAGCTTGACGGCTTTCGACCTCGATCTCAGGGTCATTAAGATGCTCGGCTATCAGGTTGACAGTTCACCCGGCTATGGCTGGCCTCTATTGGAGCGCCCATGGGTCAACCCCAGCCCGAATGCCGCTTCGCTGAACATGGCTCGCTGCTTCCCCGGCACCGTTCTGCTTGAGGGCACGACACTATCGGAGGGCCGAGGAACTACCACACCCCTGGAAGTAGCAGGTGCCCCAGGGCTGCCGGTGCAAGACATTTTAAGCGACCTTGAACACGGCCTCCCGGAGGCATTAGACGGTGTTGTGATCAGACCGAATTACTTCTCGCCGACCTT
>CAXPUI010000181.1:0-12771 GCA_964220205.1 Candidatus Allofontibacter communis
CGGCTGTTCCTGATCAACAGGCCACGACTGGCCGCGCGGCCAAGTCCCACCATGATCGACATGGGAATGGCCAACCCCAGCGCGCAGGGGCACGCGATAATGAGAACGCTCATGGCGGTGACCAGCGCAAAGGATAACTGGGGTGCCGGGCCCATGAGCAACCAGGCCAGGAACGTCAGGACCGCCAATCCAACCACCGCCGGGACAAACACAGCACTGATACGATCGATAACTTCTGCGACAGGTGGTTTTGAATTCTGCGCTTCCGCCACCAGTCTAATCATCCGCCCCAGTTCGGTTTCATCCCCGACAGCTTCAGTGCGGATCGTCAGGCTGCCATCCAGGTTAAGAGTGCCGGCCAACACCCGATCACCGGGATGAACCACTATTGCATCCGACTCGCCCGACAACATGGACTGATCAATGGAGCTGACGCCATTCTCTATGACCCCATCGACCGGTACAGCTTCACCCGGCCGGACCCTCAGGATCTCTTCGCTACTGATCATTTCCAGCGGCACCACTTCTTCTACCCCGTTATCGAGACGGACCACATAGGTCGGAGCCAGATCAAAAAGCTTCTGGATCGCCAGCGAGGCCTGCGTTCGCGCATTGGCTTCAAGTGCCTTGCCCAGGTTAACGAAACCGACAACAAACAGCGCTGCCTCGAAAAACTGATGACGGCTTGCTTCCGGCACCAGTGCCGGCAGAAGTATCACCAGCATTGAATACAGCCACGCCGTACCAGTGCCAAGACTGACCAGGGTATCCATAGTTGCTGTGCCATGTCGCAGCGATGCCCATGCTGCTCGGAAAAAGTGACCACCCGTCATCGCCATAATCAACAGGACAAGGACACCCATACCTGACCATAGCCACTGCTGATCGAGTCCTGGCAATAGACCGAGGTGCATGTCCAGCATCAGCAGTCCGCCACCGAGCAGCGCAATTCCAGACCGTGTGAGAGCAAGCAGCAGGGTTGCCCTGGCTGCTGTTTCCTGTTCGTCAAGCGACTGCCGATGATAGGGCTCTGCCGTATAGCCGGCCAGGGTGACCGCCGACAACAGTTGTTCAAGAGAAGAGGAGCCCAGCACCGCAGCGCTTTCATTGGCGAAGTTGACGGTCGCACTCGTGACACCAGGCACTTCACGCAGCGCACTTTCAACGCTGCGAACACACCCGGCGCAGGACATGCCTGATATAGACAACAACTGTGGGGTTGTACTCATAACAGCAAGTCTAAAGGCTCCAGTCGCTGGAGACTCCAGCACTTTATCACAGTGTTAACCAGCCCCCGTCAACAGGCAGGTAGATTCCGGTGACGAATGCACTCATGTCTGACGCAAGGAAAACAGCAGCCTTGCCCTGTTCCATGGGGTCACCCCAATGCCCGAGAGGCAACCTGGATATCCTGTCAGCCACTGTATCCGCAAGCGGATCACCAGTCTTTACCGGGACCTGGGCATCGACAGGTGGCGCCTCGCCTTCATTAACCCAGGTTGGTCCGGGAGCAAGGGCATTAACGTTGATACCGTGCGGCGCGAGCTCAAGCGCGAGGGCTTTCGTGATCTGTGCGACTGCCGCCTTGGAACCATCATAGGTTACGCCGACACCGGGCGTAACAGTCTGCGTCGACGCAATATTGATGATTCTCCCACCGCTGCCCTGCGACTTCATGATGGTTGCCGCGGCGCGACAGCAATAGAAAACACCATCGACATTCACGGACCAGAGGTCGCGCCACATCTGATCCGTAATCTGCTCTACCGGCCCACCGTACCCCAGATAAAGACCGGCATTGTTCACGAGAATGTCCAGGCTACCCAGCTGATCGGCAGTCCGGGCCAACGCTGCATCAACCGCATCACGCTCGCTGACATCCAGGGCCATCGAAGCCCCCTCGATTTCCCTGGCAGTCGCTGCGGCCGCATCAGGATTTATATCGCTAACCATGACCTGCGCCCCCGCCATGGCCAGCGCTCTGGCAATACCCTGACCAATCCCTTTACCACCTCCGGTCACATGGGCAACCTTGCCTGATAAGTCTATCCAATCTGCCGCGCTCATTGCCGTCTCTCCTGTATAACGTCTAACGTTTAACGCTTCACCTCGCCCAATCGGTTTTCGTCACCCTGCTCAAACAGACGACCATAGACAATAACCAATGAGGCTTTACAGCCGCTGAGAGTATCACCAATCTCTTGAACCCGGTGGGTAAATTTTCGTAACCGAACCTGATCATCGACGAAACAACATTGAACGGTCGGTTCACCTCCTAGTCAGACATCAATCAGACGAACAAGGGGGCCTGCTATCACTATGATCAATCTCTGTTGTCACAGCGTCTCACCGGTGTGATATTTCTCTAACCCAAGCTTGGACTAAACGGTTCAGGATCATTCAGAACGTTGCTGCGGGTTCTCTGTAGTAAGGCTGTGGTATAAATGCCCAACAGCAGCAAGCAGAAGGGAGAAACAGGCATGACCCGATTTGACCTGATCATCAGGAACGCACTCGTGTACGACGGTAGCGGTGAGGTTCCAGCTCACCTCGATATCGCCATCAGGGACGGTATCATCGCTGCAATGGCCGAATCCATTGTCGGCCAGGCTGACCGGGAAATAGATGCATCCGGCAAGATAGTCACACCCGGGTTCGTGGATGTCCACACTCACTATGATGGCCAGGCAACCTGGGACAACCATATGAAACCCTCATCCAGCCTGGGTGCCACGACCATTGTGATGGGCAACTGTGGCGTCGGCTTTGCCCCCTGCCGGCAGGAGGATCACGATGTCCTCGTCCAGCTCATGGAAGGAGTCGAGGAAATTCCAGGGACCGCCATGAACGAAGGGCTACCCTGGAACTGGGAGACTTTCCCGGAGTACCTGGACGCCCTGGAGCAACGCCCCAGGGATATCGATGTGGCTGTACTTCTGCCCCATGGCCCCCTCCGCGTCTACGTGATGGGCGAGCGCGGTGTTAACAGGGAACCCGCGACTAACGAAGACATCGCAGAAATGCAGAAATTGATCACTGAAGGCGTCGCCGCCGGGGCGGTAGGATTTTCCACGTCGAGGACACTGGTCCATCGAAGCAGCTCCGGTGAGTTTATCCCGACGTACAGGGCTGCGACCGATGAGCTGAAACAACTCGGATTGGCATTAGCGGGGAATCAAGGCAGCGTTTTCCAGCTAATCTCGGATTGGGAAGACGCCGATGATGAATTCAGTATTCTCCGCGAGACAGCTGCCAGAACCGGTGCCAAAGGCACTTTTACACTGCTCGATCTCGCCAATCAGCCAGATCTCTGGCACGAGCAGTTGCATCGAATCGAATCTGCCCAGGCTGAAGGCCTCGACATCCGCGGACAGGTACTCTCACGCCCTGTCGGCATGATCATGGGACATCCTGCCTCAATGAACAGCTTTTACTTTCGACCTACCTACCAGAGTCTTAATGATCTGGGCTGGGAAGAGAAAATTGCAAAGTTAAGCGACCCGGAAATCAAGGCGCAGATACTCAGCGAAAACAATGAGAACCCGCACATCTTTGTGAAAATCTTCACCGACCGGTTCCGACACATGTACCCGATGGAAGACCCCATCAACTATCTGCCTGACCCCAGTCAGTCTGTTGCCGCCCTTGCGGCTTCTGAGAACCGTGATCCCATGGAGTGGCTATACGACTACTTTCTTGGCAATAACGGCAGCAATCTTGTTTACATACCCGCTGCCAACTTTTCCGAACATATCCCTGAAATGCTTGGCCACCCCCACACTATCGCAGCACTGGGCGACGGCGGTGCCCACGTCGGGTCAATCTGCGACACCCGTGCCAACGTCTATATCCTGACCAAGTGGGTGAAGGAGAAACAGGTGATCGAACTGGCGAAGGCCGTCAACCTCCTCACCCGCCAACCAGCCGAACTATATTCTCTGCTGGATCGAGGTCTGATTGCCGAAGGCTATAAAGCGGATATCAATATCATCGACTTCGAAGCCCTGAAATTACATACCCCACACATTGTTCACGACCTGCCTGCCGGCGGCAAAAGGTTCCTGCAGAACGCCGACGGGATCACGATGACCATTAAATCCGGTCAGATCATTTTTGAGGATGGCGTCGAGACCGGGGAACTCCCGGGCCAACTGATACGTGGTAAGCAGAATGCGCCGAGGGCAGCCCTATGACCAGTGTCCAGCCATTCAGCCTCGATATACCTGCAGCAGACATCGCTGACCTGAAGAACCGCCTGGCGGGTGCCCGCTGGCCAGAAGCCGAAACCGTCGAGGACTGGTCCCAGGGCCTGCCCCTCGCATACCACCGCGAATTCTGCCATTACTGGGGCAACGAGTACGATTGGTACCAGACTCAGGAACGCCTTAATCACCATGATCAGTTCATCACCGACATTGATGGTCTGGATATACACTTCCTGCATATTCGCAGCAGCCATGAAAACGCCATGCCGCTCATCATCACCCACGGCTGGCCTGGCTCAATTATCGAGTTTCATAAGATTCTG
Source organism: Candidatus Allofontibacter communis (assembly GCA_964220205.1). GTDB lineage: Bacteria > Pseudomonadota > Gammaproteobacteria > Pseudomonadales > Azotimanducaceae > UBA9659. Next base: position 4,529 of record CAXPUI010000181.1, read on the forward strand.
GAACCCCTGACAGAACCAACCAGGCATGGCGGCTCCGCTGAGGATGCATTTCACCTGGTCTGTCCCTCGCTGCCTGGCTATGGCTTTTCCGGCAAACCGAAAACAACCGGCTGGGGTGTCGAAAAAATAGCCGCAGCCTGGGACACGCTGATGCTCCGCATCGGCTATGACAGCTATGTTGCCCAGGGAGGCGACTGGGGCTCGGCTGTCACGACCACAATCGGCATGCAGGACAAGGGACACTGTATCGGTATCCACGTCAACATGCCGAACGCCGGGGCCACCAGGGCCGCCCGCGAAAACCCTGATGATGCCGATAAGGCAGCCCTCGCGGGAGCCGCTTTTTATCAGCAGTGGGACTCCGGTTATTCCAAGCAACAGAGCACGCGACCACCCTGGGGTATGGCCTTGCCGATTCCCCCGTTGGCCAGTCAGCCTGGATTCTGGAAAAGTTCTACCAGTGGACAGACTGCAAAGGACATCCAGAGAACGTACTCACCCGGGACGAAATCATCGACAACATCATGTTTTACTGGCTGACAAATTCCGGCGCGTCTTCAGCCCGCCTGTATTGGGAAAGCTTTGGCACTGCCTTCTCCGGCGCCGATAACACCGTCAAGCTGCCTACGGGAATCAGCAGCTATCCAAAGGAAATTATCAGAACACCGCGCTCATGGGCGGAACAGCGCTATACCAATATTCAATACTGGAACGATCTCGACCGCGGCGGACACTTCGCAGCATTCGAACAACCTGAATTATTTGTGCAGGAAATGCGCAACTGGCTGAAAACTGTCCGTTAAGGAGACACTCGCATGATTTGTCCTATTTTTCAGTACGCCTACTTTGTCAATGACATTGAAGAGGCTGCCCGGAAGTGGCACCGACTCTACGGTGCAGGTCCCTTCATCCTCGTACCACATCACAAGACCGACAAATTTCAATATCGCGGCACACCACAGGAAGCGGATGTCTCTTATGCCTTCGGGTATCTAGGCGATACCCACGTTCAATTTATCCAGCAGCATGATGATACGCCGTCGATCTATCGGGATATGTACCAGGAGGGCGAAGAAGGCTTCCATCATGTGGGTTGCCTGGTTAATGATTTCGCTGCTGCGCGACAGCGCATGCTGGACCTGGGCTTTGTCAATGCCTGCGAACTGTGGGCCGACGATGTCAACGCGGCGTACTTCGACACCCGGGACGTAAACGGAGGTTTTACCGAAATTCACGGTGATCCACCGCACATACTGGCCAGCTTCGCTCAGCAGAAACGCGCTCATGATAACCAGCAGCCCGGCGATGGGCCTATCATGTCAAGAACCTCGCCCTATCGGGATGGCCGCGATCCGGATTATCTCTGAACGCGGGACTCGAGCGCTTCTCTCACGGCCGCATGTTCGGTTTCGTTAAAGGAAAAGCGATACCAGATGATCGCTCCGGCGAGATAGCAGAGGCCGGGCAGGAGGCTGAAGAGCCCAAGTATCCAAAGCTGAATCTCATAACTCTGGACGACGTTGGGCACGAAACCGTTGAGTTGTAGGACCAGCCCTGTCAACAGAGCCACGACTGAACCAGCAGCTTTCCGGATGAGGTTCCAGACCGCCAGATAAGCACCTTCCTTGCGCTCGCCGGTCTGGTATTCATCGAAATCGATAATGTCCGCCTTTATCGAGGGCGCCACTACGGCCCCCGCCCCCGAACACATTCCAAAGATAAATGTACCGAACCAGATCAGGTAGGAAAATTCTCCAGGCGTGATCAGAAAGAACGCCAGCATGAACTGACTGGCAGCGACGAGCATGGCCCCAAACCACAGGTTCTTTTTACCAACCTTTTTTGACAGCCTGATAAAAAAGGGCGTAAAAGCAAACTGGGGTACCACAAAAGTGACCAGCAGCAACACCATGTACGTCTGCATTGGTATGACATACTCGACCAGGTAAGGCACCAGCAGCGCAATACTCGACGCACCAAACGTTTCTATCGCGTACATCAGCAGCAGCAGTCTTGCATGAGGGTTCCGGAATACGTCAGCGAAGGAATTGAAGACATTGGCCCCGCCACGGCCCTGGTAGTCCGTACGTTCCGGCAGATGGCGAGTCGAGATAATAATGAGGCTGGCAACAGTGATACCTGCTATCAACGACAGGTAAAACGCCATGGCCCGCTTGTCTTCTGCCATATTCATGAATTGCAGAAACCCGAGCCCGATGATCAGGCCAATCGCCGAGATCATATGGGTATAGCCAAAGAGGCGGGTCCGCTCATGATAATTGGGCGTCAGCTCAACCCCCAGGGCGCCATGGGGAACGTAAAAGGCCGTGCTGGCAGTCTCGTAAAGAAACAGGGCAAACGCCATCCAGAACACCAGCAGCCAGCCCGCGAGAGATAGTGGAGGCGACCACATCATCACCATGCCCATACCCATGGGTATCGCAGCCACATAAAGCCACACCCGCCGCCTGCCAATGGTTGACCGGGTATTGTCTGACAGGTAGCCCACAACCGGATCGGATACCGCATCCCACATCCGTGAGGCAGCCAGGAGCACGCCCATCACCGCGGGTGCGATCAACAGGACGTCGGTAGAAAACTTCATCAGGTAGGTTGCGAACATGATACCCAGCAATCCAACCCCGATTCTAGGTAACGAGTAGAACCAGATGGTTCTGGTACTTAAGCGTTCTGCACCCGCCTGGATGTTAACCGAAGAAGGGATCAGTCAGCCCAGGCGTTAAAGCTGACCATCTTGTCCAGGCTATTACGACTGATAGGCCCGTGCCCCCCTTTGACCGGATAGCCGACGGGCACATGGGCGCAGGTGTACCAGCCTTCCGGCAGTCCAAGCATCCGCCTGACTTCAGGTTCTTCGTAACACAGCAGCGTCGTCAAGACGCACCCGAGGCCCTCGTTCCTGCAGGCCAGAAGGAAATTCTGCACCGCCGGATAGACCGAACCGCCGCCGACGACACTGGGACGATCGAGATCACTGTCCGTGATGGTCATGATGCCCGGGTTGTAGCAGAAGACCGCTATCAACGGTGCTTCATGCATGTGAGTTGCAAGATAGGTCCCCGCTTCCATGGCCCGCTCGGCCGGCTTCCGCACGTTGTCGGGAGCACCGGCTATCTTTTTTTCATAACCCGGAAGATAGCTTTCCCAGTGTGGCCGATAGAGATCCTCAAGCCTCTGTTTTTTCTCCGAGTCCGTTACCACGACAATCCGCCATGGCTGCATGTTACCGCCGGTTGGTGCCCAGGTCGCCGCCGTCAGTATGCGCTGAATAACTTCTTCGTCGATAGGATCCGGGCGCAATCGCCTCACCGCCCGCAGCGTACTCATAGCTTCATAAATATCCATCAGTTCTCCTTTTTGCCCGAATCGCCGGCTGCCCAGCCTGCTCCGCTGTTACCAGGAATGATTTCCTGGTGAAACGAAAACACTTCACGTGTGCCCGGGTCAACGACAACCCTCACCCAGTGAACCTGGTCGGCACCAAACGTTTCAACACGCGTGAAGTGTTCCACCAGCTGATTGTTATCATATAAGGGTTTATCCACGCGAAATATGTGGGTATCGCCGACCGCCAGTACAACAGGCCTGTCGAACTCACGGAGTTCGCTGAGTAACGCCTGGTGAAAGGCTTCGTAGAATGGTCGCACCAAAGGACAACGTCGGCAGTAAATACCAAGCAGATGCGGTTCAGCAGTCAGGGGATAGAGGTCCGCCTGGGTCGCAAGGAACACCCCTCTGGCACCGACCTGTTTCGCTTCCCGAAAAATTTCCCTGAGCCATTCGACCCCTGCGGCCATGACCTCGTTGTGGATGTCGACGCCGCCTTCCTGACCGGTGATACCCACCAGGTGCACAGTCCCGAAGACAACCCCGTCCTGAACCCAATGCGTGTTTTCAACAAACTCAGAACCATTCTCTGACTGACGCCTGACGCTCAGTTCAGGTCCAGAGGAGAAAAAAACCTCCCGTAGTTTGTTAAACCTTTCACGGCGGTCAAAACCACCTGCTGACTCACGGCTGCAGTCAAACCAGTCGTTGTCACCCGGGGTGAGGATAAACGGTGCCTCAAATCGCTGGTTCAGCGGGTAAATGGATCGCAGAGCTGAGTCAGCGCAATCGCTGCTACCGGACTTCATATCGCCGACATGAATGACCCAGTCAAGCTGACGTTCATTAATGTCGTCGATCATCCGCTCATATTTCGGGAAACTGTCTTCTTCGTAGGGGTTATCTCCTATCAAGGCAAACTGCGTCGGCAGGTTTTGACAACCCGACAGCAAAAAGACCATCAGCAAGATAAAGCGAGGCACGGGTTAGTCTCTCGTATTCAAAACATTGGTCTCTATCAGCGCCGTTATCTCAGCATCAGTGACCCCAGCTTCGCTCAGCACTTGCCTGCTATGTTCGCCGAGCATGGGTGCGATGGGTTCCTGCCTGACTTCACTGCGGGAAAATCTGGCCCCGGGTCTGGGTTGACGAATATCGCCTAACCCAGGATGGTGGTATTCACGGATCAACTCATTTGCCCTGACCTGTTCATTTTCCAGGATCTCGGGTCGAGTCAGCACTGGAGCGCACGGTACGTCCTCGGCATCCAGGCGTGCCAACCAGTCTGCCGACGTTCTGGACCTGAGCACATCGGACATGCCTTCCAGACGCGCTTTCGCATTCTGGACGCGCCCCATCGGCGTACTGAAACGTTCGTCATTCAGCCAGTCGGGTCTCTCAAGCGCGGCACACATGCCACGCCATTCATCATCAGAGACCGCTCCGCAGGTGATGTAACCATCGCTGGTCTGAAAAATCAGGTCCTGTGCGAGTTGGCCGGTTCGAACATTGTGCTCCTGCCCTACCATCGTCAACCCGGCCAGTGCTTCAGGCCAGAGAAATGAGATCGTTGCATCAATCATGGCCACCTGTATATGTTGCCCCAGGCCATCGCCTCTCTCTCTTGCCAGCAAAGCTGCCGTGATCGCCTGGGCAGTCGTCAGCGCTGAGACCTTGTCGGGGATGACCGTCCTTACCATCTTGGGCCTTGCTTCAGCCGCATCCGCCTGCATATCCGGCAGCCCCGTCAACGCCTGGATGACCGGGTCGTACACGCGTTTGTGACTGTAAGGCCCCTGCTCACCAAAACCACTGATCGACACATAAAGCAGGGCCGGGTTCAAAGACTGTAACACGTCATAACCCAACCCCATGCGTTCGATGGCACCGGGTCGAAAATTCTGGATAAAAACATCGGCATCACGCACCAGGCGCTTAACCATATCGACACCGGCAGGTTGCTTAAGGTCGAGGCAAACAGAACGCTTGCCTCGATTTGCGGCCACGAAACCCGGGCTGAGGCTGTCATGACCGCGGCCCATCCGCCGCACAATGTCACCAGCGGGCGATTCAATCTTGATGACGTCTGCACCCTGATCGGCCAGCAGCACCGTAGCGGCCGGACCTGACAGCACGCTGCTGAGATCAATGACCCGAAAGCCCGAAAGAGGACCGTTCATATCGACTCCTTTAACTGTCGCAGTTTTCAGTTACCCATCCGCAGCGCGCCAAGGTAATCCATCTTGCCAAGGGGCACACCGTTCATACGCAGAATGTCGTACGTTGTCGTCGCATGAAAGTGCAGGTTGGGGGTTGAAAATGACATCAGGAAATTTTCGACGGTAAACGGCAATTCATTGTCCCCAATCTTGAAAACCATTGTCTTGCCGGTAATACCATCGACCCTTGCCTGATCAAATGCACTGACAAAGCCAACCGCTTCCTTGACGAGGGCCTGGAGGCCTGCATAGTCGGGTTCACCATAACCTTTGGGTGGCGAGAACTCCCCCGCTTCCGCCCCTTTAAGAGCACCCATTGAATGATGCGCGACCGATATCACCTGGAACTGAAAACTGGCCATGTCAGGATACAGACGGGTATCGACGATTGACTGGAGATCAATCTCTTTGTCGTTGAGATGGAGGCGACCTTTTTCCAGAAAACCATCAACGGCATTAAGAACCTGTAAAAAATTGGTAACGCTGACATCGAAAAGTGAAATGCCCATGACCTGAAACTCCAAGAAAATAGAGCCGCTATTGTCTGTCAGCATCAGCAGCGAAGTCCAGCAGGCCGAGCCATATCAGGTTGGCAGACCGACAAGGGAGACTTGTAAAAACGCAAAACAGAGCTACACTCGCACCAGAGAAACAACATCCCCTTCACGCGAGCACAAGCATTTCATAAGCATGGACAACCAAACAGATCGGCGTCAACGCATGCAACCACTGGTTGCCGCGAGAGCACTTCGCGAACTCATCAGAGACCCGGAACAAACTGAGCAGGTCTTCATTATCATCCGCGCAATGTCAGGTGATTCCCTGGAGCGCTCATACCAGCGATTTCTATCAACCGACACCGGATGCTCCATTCTGCGCGAACAGCGCAAACTGCGCGATCGGCTGGACGACAGGTCGACACTGGCAAACCTTCCATCGGGCTCCTTCGGCGCAGCCTATCTGGCGTTCGTCGAAGCAGGCCGGTTGACTGCGGACGGGTTGGTCGAGGCCAGCGAGGTCAACGAGGATCTCATAGAAGATCCGGGACTGCGTTTGTACGCAGAACGACTCAGGGATCAGCATGATCTCTGGCATACCCTGACAGGCTACGGCAGGGACCCTTTCGGTGAAGCCTGCCTGCTGGCCTTTACCTACGCCCAGACCCGAAATCGCGGACTGGGCACAATCGCCCTGATCGGCATGCTGAAACTGTCTCGCGAACTCGGTGCAGGCGTCCTCAAAGCGATGTGGCAGGGATTCAGAGATGGCCGGAGAGCCGCCTGGTTACCCGCGCAGGAATGGGAGTCCTTGCTTGAACGGCCGCTCGATGAGGTCCGCCAGCAACTCCACATTGAGCGCCCCGATACCTACCGGGAGATTCTCAAACTACACATGGCGAGCGCCTGACAGCAATCATGCAGGGGCAACAGTTTACCTCGACCTTCGGCTTCCTGATGGCCGCAACCGGCTTTGCCGTCGGTCTGGGTAACATCTGGCGCTTCCCCTACATGACCGGCGAAAATGGCGGCGGGGCCTTTGTCTTCGTCTACGTGATCTGTGTCGTGATCATCGGTATTCCCATCATGATGGCCGAGATCATGGCGGGCCGGAATGGCCGAGCAAACCCACCCCAGGCAGTCCTGAATATCAGCCGACGCGAAGGACGTGCGTTGGGCTGGCGGCACATCGGCAACCTGAACCTGATCACCGCCTTCATCATCCTCGGCACCTATTGCGTCATTGCCGGCTGGGTTCTCTGGTATCTCTACAAGGCTGTGATGACAGGTTTTGCCGGCGTGGACGCGGAGATAGCCAGTCAGAATTTCGTTGCAGCACTATCCAATATTGGGGCGATGACTTTCTGGACCGGCCTCAGCCTGCTGTTGACGGGCGCCATTATCTTCCTGGGTGTTAACCAGGGGATAGAACGGTGCGTCAGGGTGCTGATGCCAGTCCTGCTCATCCTGATCACTGGCCTGGTCCTGTACAACGTCTTTCAGGAAGGATTCAGCGCTGCACTGAGTTACCTCTTTTCTCCCGACTTCAGCAAGATCGACGGCGGGACATTCCTCGCCGCTGTTGGCCAGGCATTTTTCTCCGTCGGGGTCGCCATGGCCGGCATGATGATCTTCGGTTCTTATCTGCCCGACGGCGTATCGATTACGCGGTGCGCACTGATCATTGTGACTATCGACACGCTGGTTGCCCTGCTGGCTGGGCTGATGATCTTTCCCATGGTCTTTCGCTTCGGCCTGGATCCTGCCAGCGGGACAGGACTGATCTTTCAAACCCTGCCAATAGCCTTTGCTCAAATGCCAGGGGGTTACCTGGTGGCAGTGATATTTTTTACCCTGCTGGCGGTTGCCGCCGTGACCTCCATGGTCGGCTTGCTTGAACCCCTGGTCGCATGGTTCAGTGAGCAGAGAGGTCTGACCCGAGCGAAGTCAACCGCAGCCATGCTCGGGCTGCTGGCTGCCCTGGGAATCATCAGCATACTCTCCTACAACCTGATCGCTGGAGTTCAGATTATGAACCGCGACCTGAACGGCATCCTGGATTTCATCTCGAGCCAGATTACGCTCCCTGTTGGCGGCCCGCTGATAGCCGTTTTTGTCGGCTGGCAGGTCAGCAGGGAGACACTGAGAGCAGAACTGGCCGATCTCCCGGAGCTGGCGT
>CAXPUI010000182.1:0-2654 GCA_964220205.1 Candidatus Allofontibacter communis
ACAATAGGGCTTATAACAAACAGCGACTCGGGTTCGTCAGTGTCTTCCAGCAGACAGGCGCTGCCAGCGTCAGAGAGTGTTATTCTGACCCGCTCTCCATCCATTGCTGCCAGCGCTTCAATCAGATAGCTAACATTGAACCCGATCTCAAGGGTTTCACCCTCGTACTCTACACCCAGACTCTCTTCCGCTTCTTCCTGTTGAGGATTGTTCGCATGCATGTCGAGCCGGCCTGGCATCACAATCAGCCTGACATTTCTGTAGAGCTCGTTCGAGAGGATCGCAGTTCTGGAAAGTGCGTCCTTGAGAAACTGACGATCAGCGATCACTACCTTATCACCCACGGCAGGAATTGCACGATTGTAGTCGGGATAAGTCGCATCAATCAGCTTGGTCACGAGTCTCAATCCAGATCGCGCCAGCATCATGTGATTCGCCGTAAAATGAAGCGTGACTTGCTCATCAGCGTCGCCACCCATAATTCGAGCCAGCTCAACGACTGCCTTTCTGGGAATAATAAACTGGTGGTTATCGGTCGAATCAGAAACGGATACATAACTGGCGGCGAGACGCTGACCATTGGTCGCGACGAATCGAACCAGATCTGTTTCAACCTCAAACAGAATGCCGTTAAAGAAGTACCGGACATCCTGCTGCGCCATGGCAAAGCTGGTTCTCTGCAGGAGCCGGCGCAGGTCTTTAACCGGCAGTTTAATTGCAGTCTCTGCCTCGCCCACCTCGATACCCGGATACTCCGCCACCGGCAAGGTGGCCAGGTGAGAAGAAAACCGACCACTGTCGAGAGCGACGCGATTACCTTCAAGGTTAGCCGTCATATCGGCGCCTTCTGGCAAGCTCTTGCAGATATCCAGCAGCTTCCTGGCGGGCACGGTAACCTCGCCTTCTGTCTCAATTTCGACGTCAGCAATGGTTACCGTAAGTTCGACTTCCTGGTCTGAGCCGGTCATCACCAGCTGACCTTTCTCGGCGAGAATCAGGAGGTTAGACAGGACTGGCGCCGTCTGTCGCCGCTCTACGACGCCGCAGGCAAGTTGCAAAGGCTCAAGGAGCTTTTCTCGTGAAACAGTAAACTTCAAATCTTCAGCCTATGCCGTCAGCAACCTGAGCAGGTTGTTATAGTCTTCACGGATATCTCGACTGCTTTCCCTGAGTTCCTCAATCTTGCGACAGGCATGCAGGACTGTCGTATGATCACGACCGCCAAAAGCATCACCTATTTCCGGCAGGCTGTGATTGGTCAGCTCCTTGGCGAGTGCCATTGCCAGCTGCCTGGGCCGGGCAATGGATCGGGTTCGCTTCTTCGAATGCATATCACTCACTCGGATCTTGTAATAGTCAGCGACAGTTTTCTGGATATTCTCAATGCCGATCTGCCGGTCCTGGATCGCAATCAGATCCCTCAGCGATTCACGCACCTGTTCCATCGAAATTTCGCGACCAGTGAACTTGGCATTGGCAATGACCCGCTTGAGTGCGCCTTCCAGCTCCCGCACGTTCGAACGTATACGTTCAGCAATGAAAAAAGCGACTTCACTCGGCAGCGGCACCTGCTCAATTTCTGCCTTTTTCATCAAAATCGCGACCCTGGTCTCCAGTTCCGGGGGTTCGACCGGCGCAGTCATCCCCCAGACAAAGCGGCTTTCGAGACGTTCCTCCAGGCCCTCAATCTCTTTCGGATAACGATCACAGGTCAGCACGATCTGACTGCCGTCTTCCTGTAACCTATTGAAAACGTGAAAGAATTCCTCTTGAGTTTTCATCCCCTTAGCAAGAAACTGAATATCATCCATCAGCAATACATCAACTGAACGATAGTACTTAGTGAAGTCGCTCATCGTGCCCTGTTCAATCGCTCGAACCATGTCCTCCATGAATCGCTGAGAGTACATATAAGCGACTTTCAGTTGTGGATGGCGGTCAGCGATTGAGTTGCCGACGGCATGCATCAGGTGAGTTTTGCCAAGCCCAACCCCACCATAGAGCAGCAACGGGTTATATGATGCACCACCGACGTTTTCAGAAACCTGGTACGCGGCTGCACGAGCCAGTTGATTTGAACGACCCTCAACGAAGGTATCGAAAGTAAAGCCCTTGTTCAGATCCAGCAGCGGATAGAAACGCTCGCGAGTCGCAAACGTATTCGGTGCGGGTTCCCGCTGGTTTACTTTGCCGGTACTGCCGATCTCCAGATCAACCGGGCCGAAACCGCCCTGAGCGATCAGCTCCCTGATTCTATTAAGGAAATTGTCCTGAACCTGGTCCCGAATATACCGATTGGGTGCAAGTAGACGAACGCCGTCAGCGTCGTCAACAGCTTGAAGTGGTCTTATCCAGGTATTGAACTGCTGCGAGGTGAGTTCATCTTCCAGTCGATCAAGGCATTTATGACAAATTGTTGCCCCCACAGAGACCCAGTTTTACTGGATTTTTATCATTTTTCGATGGTCTTCTTTACCTGTGCGGGCGGGTAAAGATCACGCTTTCTGACAGTGCTGAAATCACTGTCAGCATTCGGAGATATTAACTCTAGTCCGTGTGCCAAGGGAAGCACTTGTGAAAAAAATTCAGATTAAAAAGTGGTTATTAATCAGTTAGTTATACATACAACGGATGAACAACTAGTGACTAACCTG
>CAXPUI010000183.1:0-5406 GCA_964220205.1 Candidatus Allofontibacter communis
GGTGGTCGTCACCGAGCATGATCTGGTCAATGCCGGTAATAGTAACGCCGTTCTGCTCGATGAAGGGCGGGCGCACATTGATCTGCAGAACAATGCTTCCGTCACCTTGCCGGTAGGCGAACTTGCGCTGGCCGCAGAAGTCCTGGAAGAAGGTGTTCAGCTCGATATCTGGAGTGCAAGTACCCTGGCCCAAAAAGTCGATCTGCAGCTGAAGGAGCTCGAGGCGGTAGGTGTCCAGGTAGAACGGCTGGCATCAACGGAAACGCCCTTTGAGCGACTCTGTCGTGGTTATACGGGGGCTGAGATAAACCTGTTGCAAGGACCCTTTAAGAGACAGGAGCGTCAATCGTCGCGGGTGAATGTCTGGCGGTCTGTTGCTGTCCTGGCGGCGGCTGCCCTTTTTCTGCACATCGCGGGGCTGGCCGGCCAGGGCTGGTATCTCCAGACCAAGGCCAGCGAGTTTGAAGACGAAACCAGGGCGCTCTACGCTGCCATCTTTCCTGAAGATAGAAATGTCAGGGATATCCGTCGTCGCTGGAATGCCCACCTTGGTAAGCAGCAGACAACGGACGGGGGGTTTATCAGCCTGTTGTCTCGTTCGACTCGACAGCTTGACGGGTCTGGTCTGACGCTGATCAATATTAATTTCAATGAGAGTCGTGGTGACCTGGTGCTGCAGGTCATTGGCAAGCAGAGTGAAGCGCTGGTCGAGTACTCTCAGGCATTGATCTCGATGGGACTGGATGCCGAAATAGGGACAATCACCCAGGACGATGACGGTGTGCGTGGCAGTGTGCGGGTGGGTGATTCATGATGAATCAATTCCTGGATGATGTCAGATCACGTTTCGATGATCTTGAAAAACGGGAGCGTATCGCGCTCACCGGGCTGGCTGTGTTCCTGTTGACGGTTGTTTTTTATCTGGCTGTCTGGGCTCCGATCAATGAATTCGTTGATGATGGGCGGCGTGATTATGCGCGTCATTTGTCATTGCTCGAACACCTGAGATCAACTGAAGCAGAAGCTCGCGCATCGAAAGGAAAAAGCCAGCGACAGGTCAGCAGCGGCTCGTTGCTGACGACGGTGACTAAAGCGGCCCAGGCAGTTGGTGTCAGTCCGAGCCGAATGCAGCCTGAAGGCAGTGATGCGGTCAGCGTGTGGTTCGACTCGGTTGCCTTTACTCGCTTGATGCTGTTCCTTGAACGGCTGCAGGCTCGCGAGGGCGTCGTGGTCCGACAGATTTCGGTCGAAAGACAGGATGAGAGCGGTAAAGTTTCAGCGCGACTGGTGCTGAGAATCTAGATCGCCAGTAACCAGACTACTGCGCCGGCAGCGAAGCCCGAATAACGTGACGTGTTGCCGATTTCCTGTAAACGTCTTTGTATGGTTGCACCAGGATTTTCCCCGTACATGACACTGTTGATTACGGGCAATTCGAAGACACAGACGCTCACAGCGATTGCAAACGTGGTCGCCAGCAGCAGGGCCTGACTCCAGGTTGCCATCGGCAATAACATGAACAAACCCAGAACCAGTAGCCAGTTGGCGATAGGGCCGCCCATGCTCATTGCCAGGAACTGCTCACGCGAATTGACGTCATCCTTGAAGGAAAACATGAAAAAAGAAACGGGTTCCTTCATTACCGGTGAAACCGATCTTGTGATGCGTGCGCCGGAGAAGTGCCCCCACTCGTGGGCGATGGATGCAACAATGACGCCGACAAACAAGGCATTCAGCAGGGCAATGGTCTCCGCCAGCAGCAGTCCTGACTCGCTTGCCCAGTAATCAGCGGCCCCCCATATGGTCAGTGCGGCCAGTACTGTCGCAGCATGCCTGGTGCCGATCTTTTTGAGTCGGGCCATGTCGCGGCTGCGCTGCTCGTGAAGCTCTTCGGTTTGATTCTCTATAGTTGATTCGCTCATATCAGGTAGTAGTAATCTCCAAGTGAGTGAATCATACTCAAAATCGAGAGAATCTGTCACAATCTATCGTCATGGAAGCATTCGCTTACGAAGACAGTCCTTACGCAATACGCACCGATATAGGTGATGCTCACCGTGCTTACTGGGCCCGCCTGGCCTCGCCAGGTAGTTGGTGGTCCGGCGCGGATCGAGTCTCGATAGCAGCCGAATGTCGTACTGCCAGGAATTGCAGCTTTTGCGCTGAACGCAAGTTGGCCCTTTCGCCCTATACCGCTGAAGAACGGCACGAAACGGTGTCTGACCTCCCAGCAGTCGTTGTCGACGCTGTACATCGTATCGTCACTGACCAGACGCGGATAACGCGAGAGTGGATCGAGCGGAACAATGTGTCCGGTTTGACATTCGCTGCCTACGTGGAATTGGCGGGGATCGTCGTGGCAATCCTGAGCATTGATGAGTTCCATCGTGCCCTTGGTCTGCCTCTCGAAAGTCTCCCGATTCCCCAGGCAGGCGATCCGGATGGTTACCAGCCAGAAAACCTGTCTACGGAGACAGGCTTTGTGCCGATGATCGCTCGAGATGGTGCTGTTGGTAGTGAAGCCGACCTCTGGCCATCGGGATTTGGTGCCAATGTAATACGCGCGCTCTCTCTTGTACCCGATGCGGTTAGAGCATGGAAAGATCTTTCCGCTGCTCAGTACCTCGCCATGGAGGGGATGGGCAACTTTGTTGGTCAGGAGGACCGTGCCATAGACCGTGCCCAGATGGAGATTGTTGCCGGCAGGGTGTCGAGCCACAATGAGTGCTTTTACTGAACCAGTGCCCATGCGACCATGCTCCGTGTGAGCATGCAGCAGACGGATCGCGAGATTGATATCCAGGTGATCAATGGGGAAGCTGACCGTGTTGCTGACGTTCCTCATGCCAATGAGTTAACGGCTTTCGCGGAAGCCGTAGCTAGTTTTGACGAAGCCAGGCTTACGCAGGCCAGGCGCGAACTGCTTGAGGTGGCGGGGGAGGCCGTACTGGTGGATGCCGCTGGCGTCGCCGGTAATTTTCAACGGATGGTGCGCATTGCTGATTCAATGGGCATACCTGTCGATCAGCCGACCGAAAACGAAATAAGTAATCAGGTCCGTCGGGATCTTGATCTCTACCGATTCAGAAGTGCAGAAAATTCAGCGAGTAGACTATGAGATTATTGGAAGCAACGACTATTGAAGGCGCGTCGGGTCATCACTATCCGATCAAGATGTACCCCGCAGACATGCGATTTAACGACTTCATCGCCGGCGTCTATATTCTTTTTGCTGGCGACAGAACTTTGTTTGCCGGCCACAGCGATAACATCGACCTGGTTCTGCAGAAAAAGCAGGTCGCCAACAACGTGCCGGAACTGTCCACAATCGGTCTGATCCGCATGGGGAATCCGGACAAAAGGCAGGCTATTCTCGATGACCTCGCTCTCGCTCCGGAATTGTCAGAAATCTAGCCAAGCATTGATTCAATCTTTCCCTGGAGTCGGCGCATGCCGCCGAGCCATCGTTCGAGGTCTGTGGCTTTTCGGTCCATCCAGGTCTGCGCTACTTCATCGGTCAGGATCAGGAACCTTTCCTCTTCAATGGCTGATACCACCATCTGGGCGACTTCTTCAGGTTCCTTGACAGGGCCGGCTGCGGTTGCAGCGAAAGGGGAATCAGTGTTCCCCAGCATAGTGGTGCGAACCCCGAGGGGGGCGAGCAGTGAGACTCGAACGCCCTTGTCGTGATAGGTAATGGATAACCATTCTGCCAGGCCAACGACCGCATGTTTTGTCGTGGCGTAAGTCAGGTTTCCGTGTGTCGTAAGAATGCCGGCCATGGAAGCGGTATGCAGCAGGTATCCTTCGCCTCGAGACAACATGCTGGGCAGAACTGCGCGGGTCGCGTACACATGCGCCATGACGTTGATTTCCCACTGGCTTTGCCAGGTTTCCAGGGGGGTAGAAAGGGGGTCACCTCCGGTTGCTACGCCCGCGTTGTTGAAAAAAAGGTCGATATCCCCCAGTCGCTGTTCAGTTTCTTTCACCAGGGCATTAACCTCTGATTCAACGGATACATCACAGGCAATAGCCAGACCGTTGATTTCTTCAGCGACGCGATTGGCGTCTTCGATATTGATGTCCGTGACCACCACTCTGGCCCCTTCAGCTGCAAAGGCGCGGGCACAGGCAGCGCCTATTCCGGATGCACCCCCGGTGATAACACAGACACGGTTATCTAGTTCCATAAGTTCAGCCTCTTCACTTACCAGTGGTATACAGGCTACAGTGACTTCCTGCTTTTTACCAAGAGAAACCAGATGACTTACGAGAACATTCGTCTTGAGTATCGTGACAGGGTGGCTGTACTGACCTTGAACGCACCTGAAGTACTGAACGCACTATCAAATGCCATGGTGTCCGAGCTCCACGATGCGATAGTCCAGGTGATCAACAGTGAAGCGAGATGCCTGCTGATGACGGGAGAAGGTCGCGCCTTTTCCGCGGGTGCAAATTTGCAGCAGCGTGGCCGCGACAATGGTCCTGCAGCACCCGGGTCGGCGCTGGAAACTCATTATCACCCCGTCATGACCAAGCTCAGAAAAATGGAGATACCGATGGTGACGGCGATTAATGGTCCTGCTGTCGGCGTGGGGATGAGTTTCGCGGTTATGGCCGATTATGCCCTGGCTGCTAAAAGTGCCTATTTCCTGCAGGCGTTTGCCAATATCGGCCTGGTGCCTGATGGTGGGGCGACCTGGATTCTTCCCAGGGTGGTTGGCTGGCGCCGAGCCGTTGAACTTTCAATGATGGCTGAACGATTGCCCGCTGAGACGGCTCTCGAATGGGGGCTGGTCAATCGCGTTGTGGATGACGACGTGCTGATGGAAGAAGCGATGCAGGTTGCTGACAAATTGGCGAACGGACCTTTTTCACTGGGTCTGATTCGACAGGCCTACTGGGAATCATATAACAACAGCTATGCAGAACAGTTCCAGTTGGAAGCTAATCTTCAGGATCAGGCCTCGTCCAGCCGCGACAATGCTGAAGGTGTCCGGGCTTTTCTGGAAAAGCGGGAAGCTAAATTTACGGGTAACTAGGCCCCGCAAGTTGGCAGGCCATCATCAATCCGTGTCGAATTCTAGTGTCAGGTTAGTTGTGTCAGGCTGGCTGGTGCATCCCGTTTGCGGACTTAAGTGTGTCCGTGCGTTCACGAGAAAGAAAAACCACGGTAGTTATCTGTCTTTATTGCATCGCATAGTTCCCGATAAGGTCCGACGCCACCCGCATAGGGCATGAAGCTGCGCGGCTTACCGGCAACGTTGGCGCCAAGATACCAGGAGCCACCTTGAGGATAGAGCGTGGCGTTGGCAACCTCGTTGACATGATCTACCCAGGCATTCTCTGCTTCCAGGTCTGCTTCGAGCAGATCGGAAGAGCGTCGTGTAGGGAAAGAGTGTAGCT
>CAXPUI010000184.1:0-5266 GCA_964220205.1 Candidatus Allofontibacter communis
TCCCGACACTTATTTTCCAAGGAGAAAACAACTATCAGGGCACCCAGGACCTAACCCTTCGCTATCTGGCAGAAGGTCTGTCGTGGCAGGCTGATTACACCCTGGCCCTTGGCGATAAAGCAAACCTGGAAGGCTGGGTGACGGTCAAAAACGACAGCGGGTCCGCCATCAATATTGACTCATTGACCCTTGTAGTAGGTGATGTCGCGCGGGAACAACACAGGGCCATGCCTATGTTACGTGCTCAGGCACTGGAAATGAGCGCTGACAGTCTCAGCCATGTTGAGTCGCGGTCGATAGGCGACTTCCATCAGTATGTGATCGACGCTCCAGTGGCGTTGCACAAGAATGACCAGACTCAACTAAAACTTATGGAAGCGCGGGGTATTGACGTGGTTAAGACTTACCGCCTCAAGTCGCAGGTACAGCCTGTTTCTGTCGGTGGTGTTGAACGATCAGCGCCTGAGATCTTACTGTCGTTCCTTAATAATGAGCGCAACCAGCTGGGAAGGCCTTTGCCGGCCGGGACCGTGCGGGTTTTCGATCGATCCAGGAGCCCGGAAACCTTCATCGGCGAGGCTCGTATCGGCCATCGCCCTGTTGGAACAGATGTGGAACTGGTGACGGGTCGAGCGTTTGACATATCAGTTAAGCGGAGTCAGACCGATTTTCGTCGGATCAATGATCGGCGGGTGGAAGTCACCTATGAGCTGAGAGTTGCAAATGCCAGTGGCAGGAGAGTCACTGTAGAGCTTGAGGAACTGATGCCTGGAGAATGGCAGCTTCTGGAGGCATCCGATGTGAGTGAGCGCCGACCGGGTAATCGCCTGGTATTCACGAAGAGTGTCAGTGCCGAGAGCGAAGCTTTACTGAGCTATCGCGTCAGATTGGGTTGGTGATGGCGTTGCCGTCCCTGAAGTCGTTCAGGCCAACGAACGTCCCGCCGTTGCGCTCACACAGTGTGCGCATGAGGATGGAAAATTTGATACCGGTTTCCTGGTAGCGTGGCGGATTGGCGAACTGAACCGGAAAGCCCACGGCATGAATACGCACCAGACGATCGCCTTTGTCATCCGCCCTGTTGATCCTGTCGACCACGTCGATTACCTGCTGAATGGATCGACCGCTGAATTCATCCCCAAAGACGTACAGGCTGATCTTTCGGTCGGGCCGATAGAACGTTGAAATCGCCTTGGTTATCCCCTCGACGGGAGACGAGTTTGAAAAAACATTCCAGGTGCGCAGGCGTTCAATAATGGCGCGCCGACGGGCCTGGGTATCGGGAATCCAGGCATTCGTATACTGCGAAAACATGTAATTGCCCATATCGTTCATCACCTGGATGCCTTTCAGTCTCGGGTAAACCGCGAGGGTTTCAGAGACTTTCTGCAAAACCAGGGGCCAGGCATAGTTATACATACTGCCCGAGGTGTCGATAATGAAAATCACATATTCGCTGTCAACCGGTACGCCGCCGATTTTGTTCTCATCCTCGGCCCTCTGGTAGTCGGCCAGGAGGGTAGCCATTTCATCGGTCAGCGATTGCTTGGCTTCTGCCAGGCGACCTTCGATCGTGTTGGCTATACGAGTTTTGTCGAGTGTTTTTTCATGTTGAGCCTGCAGCGCTTCCAATTGGGCGTTCAGTCGATTCAATCGCTCCAGTTGCTCAACCTGCTGGTCTTCCCGTCGTAACATCCGGCGATTAATGTCTCGGGTCACGCCGCGCAACTCGTACAGGTCCTGTTCCAGCGAAGCCAGGTAGCCTTCGAGATTTTCAATGGACTCTTCAATCACGATTGGCTCGAATACCTTGGTCAGCACCAGGAGTAGAATAATGGCCCCGAAGCCACAGCTGATAACGTCAAGAAATGACAGGCTGATACCTTCAATTTCGCGTCGCCCGTTTTTCATGGCCAATCTTCCGGTGGAGAAAGGAACGAGCCGCCGGTGATCTGTGCTAATCGCCAGTATGATGGTGCAGCAATTGGATCACCTTCCATAGGAAACAGGATGACGGTGACCTGGCTCTCAAAGGGTAGGAGTTCAATGCTCTCAGTGAACAGTTCAATCCGGTAGCGGCTTTCAATGACTGCTCGCTTGGGTGCCTCAAGCCCCATGGTCGGCAGGCTGTCGATGATCAGGAAGATATTGTCATGCAGAGGAGCAAGCCCAGATGCCAGTGAGAAAGGGTGATGCAGCGACGTGCCGCCCTGGGGAATCGTATTTCTCAAGCCATCCATGGCGCTGTCAGTATCTGATCGCTCGATCGCTCTCAGCCACTCTGTTTCGGTGCCCTTAACCACTGAACGGGCACGTGTGTTGAATGTGACGAGCTGGAAATTCGACTCCTTGGGCAGATTGGCAAGGAGCCATTCGACGGTGTTGACGGCTCGCTGCCATTTCTCTGATTGCAATTTTTGTGTATCTGACAGGTTTCGTCTGCGAATGACGTTGACGATGGTTTTGTCCAGCATGCTTGCTGACGCATCAACCAGAATCAGCACATGCTGCCCCCCGACTTTCATACCGGTCAGGTACTGACGATCTCCCTGGCCGACGATGCTGCGTAATGAAGTCCCTGCGGAGTCGTCGGCTGCAACGCTGCCTTCGAGGTTAGCTGCCTCAAGTTCCAGCTCTTTAAGTTGAGATTTCAGGGTCTCGATGGTGAGCTGCTGACTCGCACCGTCGCGTTCCATGGTGGCCAGTTCCTGCTCCAAGACCCGGATTGTTTCAACAAGTCGTGTAGCCATGTCCTGGGTCGTCACGATTTCGTCGTTCTGTTCCTGAACACTATTGCGAAGCATAACCAGTTGTTCAGTCTCATTGTCGATCAGCGCTTCAATGCGGGTTATCTCTGAGAGAACCTGGGCATTGACCTCCTGGCTGGTGGCTTCTGTGGCATGGTTGATTACGATATAGATGAGAATGACTGCGCCGAAACCGCAGGACATGATGTCCAGGAAGGACAGACTGAAGACATTGGCTTCACGTCTTTTAGCCATCAGTCAGTACCGTAATCACGGTCAGTTCCTGATCGCCACTCTTGATAATATCGCCGGTGTCGAGCGTGCAGGGCGAATCGATGGCTTCGCCGTTAACGGTGAATGGTTGATGACCTGGCTCCAGGATCAGCTGGTTATCCCTGAGATAAACACTGCTCTCGCCTGTGCCACTGGAATCAGGGTCTGCGGGCAGCTTTCGGCCCCTGCCTATCGGGTAAGCCGTGTCTCCCCACAACAGGTGAGTGGGCTTTCTCGGGCTGGTTGGTTCGTTTGGTTCTGACTCTGCACCTGATTTCAGTTGCAGAATATGGCTGATTGCAGAATCGCTCGCGCTCAGGATCTGATCGCGGTGCAGGTAAGCTGAGCCAAGCGTTTTCGATTCATGCAGGTCCGTAATCTCAAGGTCGGCGATGAGATGCAATGACTCCAGAAGGCCGGGAAAACCCTCGAAGTGATGCGAAAGCATCAAACTTGCAGGCTCACCTGCTGTCATTTCTGAGCGAACAGCCTGGACGATCTGCGGATACAAGGGTGCACAGGCCCGCATCAGACTTTCCCTGGACACAGCAACTGAGTGCTCCACTCCGGCGCTTTTCATCGAGAAGCCCTGCATCTGTTCACTGCCCAATTGCCTGATCCAGCCGGGAAGCAAATTGAACAGTTGTTGTTCGCTATCTGCATTGTGCATGGGATCAAAGCGGGTTGTCTGGATAAGTTGATTAGCAATGATATCTGCCCAGCGATCCCGTAAGGTGGCGAGTCCGGTTTCGAGCACAACCTCGACCTTGTGCCGCGTGACAGATCCGCTGCTGCTATGGAGACGAGTCAGGGTAATGGCGTGCAGGTGTATGTCCAGGTGCAGGATGTTGCGGTGCAGGGCAAGGTTGCTGGCTGCCACGACTGAATTGTCGACGACGCCTCGTAAAGGAATGCCGCATTCTTTCGCCATGCCAAGCAGCAGTGAAAGATGCTCTCCACTGAAGTAACCGGGTACGACGAATACAGCTGCTGTTGACCTGTCGGCGATCGGTTGCCACAACGCTTCGAGGTGGGCAAAGGCCAGATCCGCATGATGACGAATCTGGCTGGTGCCACCTTCGAGCGGTGCGGTTGTCAACTTGCTCCAGAATCTGCTGTTGGTCCAGCGAGGTAGCATTTTGGTGTTATCAGCGGCTTCTTCGCCGATCATAAGGTTGTTGTCGTGGACGACAGCATAACCTGGGCTGGTTCGGAGATGATCTCCATCCAGGCTCAACTGAATACCTGCGTCATTGACGTTAAAAAGGGCAAGGCTCATTACAATCTTCCCCGATCAGGTCTGCAGGTGACGAATCAGTTTAACGTCACAGTATTCTTCAGAGTCCAGGGCGAGTCGTTCCTGGGCTAACTGCAACTGGTGCATGAGGAACATCACGATAATACTGATAAGCAGCGCAACGAATGTTGAGTTAAAGGCTACTCCCAGTGCCTGAGTAACACCGGCTATATCTCCCTGGACGGCTTTATGAGCCTGACCCAGGGCCTGGCCGATGCCTCTCACGGTACCCAGGAAGCCGATAGAAGGAATGGCCCAGGCGATGTAGCGGATCATGGAAAGCTCTGAATCGAGTCTCTCCGACTCAGATTCGCAGACTGCCCTGACAGCATTGGATACATCCTGAATGTTCCTGGTTGATCGAAAACGGTGGAGGGCCGTTAGTAATGTCCTGGGTAAGAGGAAACCCTGCTGGTCGTCAGATAATGCCTGTATGGGTCTGGAATACTCCCTTGTGTCCTCCGGCAGGATGCTTGTCCCCTGATTGAGAGGGACCAGGTCAAGTTGCAGAATACGTCGTTCCTGAGTGGTCTGGAGTGCTTTGTAACCCATCAGGGAAATAGCCCAGAGCGCGAGGATGAAACAGGCCTCCTGTTCGAAATCCCTGATGACTACATAGGCCGAGCGGTCGGGCACGTAGTCGGGGTTGGCGTTGATCTGAATAGCCTGTTCCTCCAGTACGGCTGTAGCGTTGGGGCGGATGACAGATACATAGACGGCGTGCACAACGATGATGGCTATAACCAGGGAGAACAACTGGTAAATGAATTCGAAAGGAATCTGCTTTTTCATGGTTATTCTCCGTTAGATGTCAGTAGGGAAACCAACGGCATTATCTGCGGTGATTTCTTCACTGGGGCGAAAATTTCTGAATGCATCACCGAGCTCGCGATTCCTGAGTTTCTCGGCGGCAGGTTCATCCACTGTGACTTCAGGTTCTGGCTGCGGT
>CAXPUI010000185.1:0-6074 GCA_964220205.1 Candidatus Allofontibacter communis
ATTATTCGGCTTCGATTATGTAGCCCCAAAGCGAGAGAAATCGGTAATGGATGGGGACCCGGGTAAAGCTCACGGAGGTGAAGCCCGCTTTGCGGAGTGACTCTTTGAGCTCCTGCTTTTGATAAAGGTTTGCTTGCCACCAACGGCCGATCAGTGGACGTGTAAGCCAGTTCCTACGGGTGATGACCAAAACAAACTTTCCGTCTGGGGTTAGCCGCAAACGAAGGTTCCGAAATCCCTCGTTCAGTCGTTGCGGAGGTACATACTCGAACATCGACGCGGAAACGATCAGATAGTAATGAGTCCATTCCTTGGGCAAGCGAAATTCCAAGATATGGAAGTCGGGAAAGGTCCGCTCGTATCAGATTTAGCCAGCCATGGATGGTCTGCATCTGAACAAGCGACTGTGGTTCTGCGTGCATGTTGAATGTTCGCTTGGCGACCCGCGCTGACACACCCGAGGATCTAAACAAAAGCGAACATTCGCCCAGGTGCAGCCGCTGGATTACCGAGAATGGGCTTTGGCCTCTCCAGGCTCCCCATCCTTTGGAATCTGTAGGCCTTGCCCCTTCAGCTGAGCCACAGAAAATCAGCCGAGCTTTCCAAGAATTGGAAACGTTGACAACATCCACGACGCAAAGAGCGTCATCTGGCCGGTAAGGACCATCACACCCATGATAACCAGCACCAAGCCTGCCAGGGCTCTAAGCCATCCACTCCAGCGACTTAACCAACGCACTCGTTGCCGAAAGTGTTCCATGAACAAGGCGGTACCCAGAAACGGAAGCGCCAATCCCAACGAATAGACAGCAAGATACAGCATGCCGGTTTCGGCATTCGCATGTGTGGAACTGAGCGCCAGGATAGCGCCCAATATGGGACCAATGCACGGCGTCCAACCCACCGCAAAGGCGATACCGAGAAGGAACGCTGCTGTGGGACGTCCACCCTCACGGGTTTGCCCAAAACGCCAGTCCCGCTGCAAGGCGGGTACGCTCCACCAACCGAGCATAAATAGGCCCATCAGAACAATCAGCACGCCAGCCACCAGGTTGGCTTCTCGGCGGTAGGCCATCAACCACTGCCCAAGGATGCTCGCGCTCGCACCCAGAGCCACGAATACCAGACTGAAGCCCATCACGAAACAGAGGCTCAGCCAGAAGGCTTTCAACCGATTCGAGGCCTCAGTCAAAGGGCCTCCGGTAACAATCGACAGATAGCCGGGAACCAGAGGCAGGGTGCAGGGCGAAAAGAAAGAAACCAAACCGCCCGCAAACGCAGCAGCAACCCCCCAGGTCGCAAGATCAGGCATTTAGCCTCCTATCACTATGCAGCGGTCAAACCGCCCAGAAATCACACTTGATGCCTTCTTTGGACACGCCGTGTTCCAGAATGGCCCGCGCCTTCCATAACATCTTGCCGGTACCGCACTCCGGGAGCGTGATAGTGCCTTGGTATACGCCCTTATCATCAGGTAGCAGGCGTGTCCGGACCATGCCCATGTACATGTGTAGCCCCTCGAAATCGACGATCAGGGAATCCGCAGTCATGTTGTCGAGGCGCACGCGAATGGGAATTTCGGTCATCGATTCGATCGTGTCCCGACCAAGTTCAAGGGTGATACTCTGATCGCCCTTTCGCCCGACGCATTCACCTTCAAAAGGTGCACATCCTTCAGTGGCATAGAAAGTAACACCGGCATCGGGATCCGGCTTCAGGTAGCGCGGTAATACCAGGATGGCTGCCGCCACGACACTGAAACCGGCAACACCAAGAAGCAATGAACGATTTTGGATGTACTGTTTCAAGGGCATTT
Organism: Candidatus Allofontibacter communis; assembly: GCA_964220205.1. Taxonomy (GTDB): domain Bacteria; phylum Pseudomonadota; class Gammaproteobacteria; order Pseudomonadales; family Azotimanducaceae; genus UBA9659. The sequence continues at coordinate 1,817 of CAXPUI010000185.1, forward strand.
CCAAGAGTCCCGAGATTGATAGTTAACGTCTTATGATATTAGTGAGAGGTCAGGAGGAAGCCTCTGGCTCAGTGGCATTCTGGCTTTCTTCCAGTTGATACCGGCGCTGATGCTCATTCCAGAAGGTCTTCAGGTACTCAATCACGGCCTGTATCTCCTGGTCGATGAGGGTGTCCCTGAACGCCGGCATGGTCAGCCGGTCAGTCTTGTTGAAGGGGTGTCTCCACCCCTCCGCGATCATTCTGAACAACATGGCATCGCTGTGACGCCAGGTATGGCCGGTTTCATCATGAGGGGGCGGTGGCCTCTCACCGGCCTCATCCGGTTTTTGCCAGTTGGCGGCACCTTCACCCTGCCATCCGTGGCAGGAAGCGCAGTATTGCTCGTACACCTGACGGCCTTCGGCCAGCTTCGCCGGTATACTCTCGCTGGTCGCCGACCCGCCCGATGCCATTCCGGCAACTGGCGCAGCGAACAGGACCAGCAAGGCACCCCACCTATTCATGAACAGTTGCCCATTGGCCAGAAGCATTGCGGGCGAGCAGATCACCTTTTTCGGTGCCCAGGACAAGCCCTTGCCTGGATGAGAATGTCAGAGCGGTCACGGCCCCGGCGACCTCAACGCCTTCCCAGGTTTCGCCACCGTCCGTACTGTGATGAAGCTGACCCTCGACGACGGCATAAACGTTTTCAGGAGCCTCTGGATCGTAGGCAATAGCGGATACAACGCCGCGTAGCTCGCCCGCGTCGCCCCAGAAGCAGAAGCAGTCCATGGACCGGGCGACGCCGCGAATGGTCCCGGCAAACAGCCAGCCGCTCTCCATGCTGCCGGGCATGTCCGAATGCAGGAACGCCTGCACCGGCTCCCGGGGCCCACTATCCACTTTTACCCATTCAACGCCGGCGTCCCGGGAACGGAACATGCCGTTTTTTTCATGGTAGGCGTACAGAGTATTCGGCTGGGTGGCGTGAGCGGCAATGGCGGTAATACCGGCCTCGGGCAGCGTGTCATTGAGCGATTGCCAATTCTCACTCGCACTGTCATAACGCCAAACGCCTAGGCCAGGTCCGGCCAGGTAAATGCGATTGTCCGCGCCTCTGGCCAGAGAGCGGGGTTCGGCACCGGAGGCTGCCGGTGGCAGGGGTACTTCGGTGACCGCCTGACCTTCGAAGGCAAAGAGGCCGCCGTTTCTGAGTACCAGCAGTGCGCCTGAGGCGTTGGTCGCCAGTGCCTTCACCTGCTGACTGTGGTCCGCAGGCTGGGCTTGAGCCGCGACAGCCAGCATGAGCAGGAAAAAACCTGAGAGCAGGATGCCCGGGTGGTTAACCATCGTTTTCATGGGGCTGACCTCAGTAATCCGTGTGTTCGCGGAAAACACGTTGCTGGCCGTTGGCGTTGAAGGCGATCACCTGGTAATCGTCCTTCCGGCCCGTCTCCATGCCAGGGGTGCCATGGGGCATGCCCGGCACCGAAAGCCCTGTGGTATCGGGCTGAGGGTTTTCCAGATAGGCCAGAATGTCACCGGCGGGCACGTGCCCTTCAATGACCAGGCCATCGATCAGCGCCGTATGGCACGAGGCCATGTCCCGGGTGACACCATGTTCCTGCTTGACTGCATTGAGGTTATCGGTCTCCACAATTCGGGTTTCAAATCCGTTGGCAGCGAGGTGCTCCGCCCAGGACTGGCAGCAACCGCAGTTGGGGCTCTTGTAGATAGTGATGGCCTTTTCTGTCTGCTGAAGACTGGCCAGGGCAGCTTGTGATTCAACAGGTTCGTTGGCGGAAATTGCCAGGGTGGTGAAGCCGGCTGCAAAGACTGTGGCGGCCAACCCCGTAAAAAGGGCGAAAGTTTTGGTCTTCATGGATGATCCTCGATCGATATGAGCTTTGGGCAGCGTAACGCCCGGGGCATGCGTCGCATCCCCGGGCTCTGTGTGTCAGTTCAGGTCAGTGTTCGAACTAGCCTGCCTGACCGCCTTTATCTTCGGTGTCGCCGTGGGTGGCTTCGCTGGCATGGCTCTGCATCATTTTCATGCAGGACTCCATCATGGCTTCACGATCTTCGGGGGACATGTCTGACATCATGTTCATCATTCCCATCATGCCTCCCATTCCATCCATGCCTTGGGATGACATCATTCCATGGTGGTCGGAATGACCGGCCATCATGCCTTCACCCTCGCCATGGGCGAATGAGGAGACGAGCGCGACGCTGCCTGCCAGAGTTGCGGCTGCCACGATAAACTTGAGTTTTGAATTACGCATTTGATTCACTCCGGTTAAGGCCTCGTTTCGGATAAACGGAAACTCAGGACCTTGTTGCAAGTAATAACGTCAAAGAGTCTGCCGCGATGGGCAAACGTCCGGGTTAAGACTCAGGAGTGTTGTTCTGGAGGGGGAGTAATCGAAGCTAGGAACGGATTCTGATAAAACGCCGTTCGTGTGATCAATTCGGGCTGGGCACCGGTATCGGTGAACCCGATGGAACTCCCTGGTAAGAGAGCGAAGCTGACGCTGACGCCGCATTTCATCAACCCGGTGGCACTTGCGCAGGCCATTTCAGGGGAGGAAACGCAATCCGTTGTGCTGTCGGAGGAAACCTCGGTGCTATCGGCCTGGACGATCACCATCGAGCCGCAATCGGCCATTGCGGCCTCCGCCTGATTTACCGCTACGTTTGACATAGAAAACGCAGGCCCGATCATCACCAAAAGTAGTGACAACAATAGGGCCATGGCTGGGCGGTTTTTTGCGGACATCCTGATTGTAAGTTCCAGATTGGGAAGATAGGGCTGTGACACACAGACCAAGAATCAGTTCCACAGAGCATAGCAATTTTTTGGTTCAATGTTTACAGGTCGGGATGGCGTTTTTGCGAGGCCACGGTGGGGGCATTTCAATCCAGGCGAGGGATTGTCAGTTACCGAGTATTTGCCACGCCAGGAGAAACGTAGAGATTTGAACCCTCTCCCTCTTATCAATTTCATGCCGCGAAGCGTTCACTGCATAACAAGTGACCGTGGTTCTGCCTGCATATTGAATGTCCGCTTTGAGACTAGGCCGGTGAGCAGAAAACACTCCGTTGAACCACACTTATAGGCCCGCAGCTTCCAAAGAGGGCCGCGTCATGACATTTCCTATCAGCAAAGCTCCCTGGAACAAGGGAAAGCTCGTTGGCCAGAAGCTACCGCTTAAACTCGAACAAATATGGGCTATCCGCATCCGGTTAGAGATTGCAGAGAACATCCGCGAGCTTGCGATGTTCAACATGGCGATTGATTGCAAACTCCGATCCTGCGACATGGTAAAGCTCTTGGTTCGAGATATTTCGAGAAACGGAGAAGTTTTGGATCGGGCACAAGTCATTCAGCAGAAAGCCAGCCAGCCTGTTCAGTTCGAGATAACCAAAAAGACTCGCGAATCGGTCGAAGCGTGGATCGAATTTCGCGGACTATCAGGTATGGATTATTTATGGCCGAGCCGGATGAAAAAATTTGACCACATCACGACTCATCAATATGCCCGTATCGCCAAGAAGTGGATAACCAGCATCGGACTCGATGCTTCCGTCTATGCCACTCACTCAATGAGGCGTAGCAAAGCGACATTGATCTACAAGAAGACCAAAAATCTCAGAGCTGTCCAGTTGCTACTTGGGCACACGAATATGTCCAGTACCGTGCGATACCTTGGTGTCGAGGTGGAGGATGCTCTGGAGATCGCGGAGAGTATTGAGATCTAGGTGCGTAATTTGTAACCCTGGTCACCTTGGATGCCGCAGACGCTGCCAGCCCCGGTCGATGATCACCCTTGGGTCTCGAACAGGCTCCTCCGTAAACAGAAGCGAACATTCGATGCACCCTCAATTACCGGTCTTGTCACTCTCCGAGACGGGCAAAATCGCCTTTCAAGACCCCGGCAATGGATCGGGCGGACACACAGTTCTGGCACGTCGATCATCAGTGTAACGGGCGTGTGTCCGGTTGTTCGGGTAAAGCACCACAGGACTACACCAATCGCACGTCCAGATAAGTCCTGATTTGATGCACAGACAGGGCGCAGCGACGGCACGCTTCGGAAATGAAATGGCCTAATTCTTGAGTGCTGACCTACGTGCAAGATTGGTATCAAACATTCAGGTATTAAAGGTCATGTTGGTAACGCCTTGCTCTGTCGAGCATAAGGTGCGCAATCCGCTGTCCCAGTTCGAAACCTTCCTGCACAGTCACCAGCTGCGCGCTTGGTTTATCTCGCCCC
>CAXPUI010000186.1:0-5926 GCA_964220205.1 Candidatus Allofontibacter communis
GCGGGGACAAGCGGCAGGCATCGGAGAATAAGTGGTTCCAGGTCCGTGCCTTTTTCCTGCAGAACCTTGATCAACCAGACCACCTGTCGCTTATCAATGCCAAGCTCACATTGAATGATAACTTCAGGATCCTTGTAACCCGCTTCAATTGCTGTTCGCAGGAACAATTCAGTTTCCTTGGGTTTTGCCAGCAGGGCCTTATTCAACTCACCAACCCTGGCTTCGACCGTACTGGCGACAACATCAACCAGCAACTGCTCAATCGTCTCAACCGCCAGGACCTCTGCTTCGGTTTCAGCCATCGAATCCGTTGACGCATGAGACGCCCAAGAGGTGACCAGCAAGAACCAGAAGAAACCTAAAATTTTCGTTTTCATGGCAGAAGTTTACCATCTGACAATCAACATTCGGGCAAATTTTCGACAGCCGGCCCTATTAACAATCTAACTTATTGAAACTAAAGGTAATTGAAGGGTTTTCGACACGCGTCCGCTGTCGTTCCTGGCAGGGAACGGCTTTACGATGGCATAACTCACTGGCAAGCGTTGCGTTCTCTTGAGATGTCGACCCTGTGGATACCACCGGTACCTTTCACGACATCTAATCACTACAGCTACTCACCACAGATAATTAGAGAGGGGTCAACCTCTCTACAGGTGATACAGATAGCAGGCAATTGAAGTCGGTTGTCGCTTACACGCTGGTCGTCATCCGGAAAGCGGCGGCTTTTCACTGGAGAGCCAGTTTTCCAGCGTCTGATGGAAGTGCCGAATCTTTGTCTCCTGGTAGCTGGCAAATATCGTCTGTCCCTTAGGATGGGAGTGCAGCCCCTTTTGTACCTGTCGATGATTGACAAAGTCCTGGTTAAATATCTTCGCCAGTGAACTGCCTATCTCCGGCGCATCACAATAATCATCATCTACGCCCAGGTAAGTACACTTGGCAGGCTCAGGCATAGGCACACCCTCTGGCAGCGCTATCATGTACATCACTTCATGCAAGCTTTCTTCAGGATTGGACCCGTTAGGCCTGAAGCGATAGAAGATCGGGTTAAAGTCCGCCCAGGGGCTGATGTTGGGAAAAACCGAGTAGAAAATCGCATCGACAAGATCGGCATCTGAGAAGTTCTCAACCTCGTCTCCGAACTGGGCCCGCAATGCCTCACGACGGGCTTTGGCCACTTCATCGCGATAAGCGCCGGGGGACTCGGTGGTGTATTCCATGGGTGTGTCTTCCTCTCCTTCGCAGATCGCACCGCCAACCCATGAACACATCTGAATGTCCGCAGATTTAACCTCACCTTCTATGTACTCAGCATACTGGTCAAAGACTCCGCTCCGGCCATCGGGCAGCGTCACTTCAACGCGATTTTCCTCTAGCCGACGATAGGTATGACCACTGATCATATGCTTGAGACTAGTAAACGCTTTTTTGTCCGGATAGGACGACATATCAGGGTTAACCAGACCAGTGTGGGGGCTTGGGGGGCCGGAGGCAGACATTGCTCTCGACACATTACCAAACACATCATACTTGGAGTTTACATCGCTGAAGTAACCCAGCAGCTCCGGGTGTGTTGCCACAACGTGGTAGGACTCCATAAATGCTTCCTGCGCGACCTTCCAGTTGCATGGCAACACCTTGATGAGATGTGCTGCTTTGTAACGACGTTCAAACGGGATACCAAAATGACGATCAATATTACCCAGGAAGTCCTCCAGAGGTTCGCAGTCAGGATCAGGATTGATGAAAACAAAGCCCCCCCAATGCCCCACCCTGACTTCAGGCAGCCCATATTCTTCGGCGGTGACACTCGGGAAGTCCCAATGCCCAGGGATCTCTTTCAGGGTCCCGTCCAGATTCCAGGACCATCCATGGAACGGGCATCGAAAGACCTTCAATTCCCGACGGTGGTTATCACACAGCGTCCGTCCGCGATGCAGGCAGGCATTCGGAAAGGCTTTCACTTCATCTTCAGAAACCCTGACGACAATAAACGACAGCTCAGCGATGTCATAAACGTAAGTATCACCAACGTTAGCGATGTCTGATTCGTGGCAGGCCATTTGCCAGACTCGCTTCCACAGTCGCTCGACTTCCAGGTCATGTTGCTCCCGGGAAAAGTATTTCTCAACAGGTACCGTCGTGACTCCCGGACCAAGCGGAGAATTCTCCAGGTAGACCGCAGGAGGCGGCACAGTGTCGTTTCTCAGGATGTCGTCATAGGAAATACCGTCCGAACGATCATGACCAGTCTGCGTTTCAACCATGGTTAAATTCCGAATACAAAAACAATCAGCATATCTGAGGGTTTTAGGGCACTGCAAGCTGTATACAGAGCTGGCGACCCTCATTGCACCTGTACCTGCAGCCTGCCATAATAATTATGTTGCACTGCACAATAAATGGAATTCACTACATGAGACTATCCGGTCACGATGCCTCGTTCCTGTATGCTGAGACAGCGAGCAGCGCGATGCACAGCATCGCCTTCATCGAACTCGAGGATGCACCGTCATTCGAGGAACTCTACAACTACTACGCGGCGAGGATCCATCTCATTCCTAGACTGAGACAGAAACTGGCCTTTGTACCATTTGGTGTCGCGCATCCCAAATGGGTGGATGACCCGGCGTTCGATCTCAGCAATCACATCAAGTCACATCGTGTACCAGAGGGTACCTCGCTGACAGATGCCATTGATATCGCCATGAGCCTCGGGGAGCCGCTGCTGGATCGAACCAGACCCCTCTGGTTGTTCTACATTCTGGAGAATGTCGAGGGCCGCACTCTGGTCGCCCAGATGACGCATCACGCTTTTGTCGACGGCGCCACCCTTGTTGCTATTTCTACCGTCTTGACGGATGCGAGTCCGAACGCTGACCAACCTGAACCATCACCACCCTGGGAGCCAGAGCCTGTACCAAGCGACTTTGCACTCTGGCAGGAAGGAGTAGCAGAACAGGCAGCCACTGCTGTATCGAGCTTGCAGCGGCCACCACCCACACCCGCGATGACCCGCAAAGTCGGTGACCTGCTTGCAAGGCTGACGCTGCCGGTTATGCAGGCACCCTGGAATGCCGGCCTTGTTGGCCCGAAACGGCAATTGACTTGCCTGCAATACCAGCTTGAAGATTTTCGCGGCATTCGCCATTCCCTCGGTGGTACTGTTAACGACGTCGCACTCGCCTGCGTTGTCGAGGCAGCTGCGCGTTACATGGCATTCATGGGCGAAAACACCTCCAGGCACCAGCTAAGGATCATGTGCCCCGTCAATATAAGGGGTGAAGAAGATGACCCCCTGAATATGGGCGGCAACAAAGTTTCAGGATTATTCCCCGTCTTGAGCGCGACGCAATCCAGCATGCAAGAACGCTACGAAGAGGTGCTGTCAGAAATGCAGGGGATAAAGGAACGCGAGGAGGCCGAAACCATTCACTATCTGCAGGAAAGTCAGCCACCCGTGCCCTTACCTGCCATTCCTGGTGTCGGGACCAGCCTCGATCCATCGTTGCTGGCGGCACGCATACCGACCTTCATCATCCCGAACTACGGTTTTCGACCACAGCAATCGGGAAACAATTTTACTTTTACAAACGTCTTTGGACCGCCCTACATACAGTATGTTGCCGGTCATAAGGTAACGAAGATGTATGGCAGCCTCATGCTCGGTGGCAATCTTGGACTGGGAATCTCCCTGAACAGTTATGGCGAGCAATTTACTTTCAGCTTTACCGCTGATCCTCGACTTGTGAAACGGCTGGATAAGTTTCGTGACCTGGTCGCTGCAGGCTTTGCGGAATTGCAGCAGGTCGCTCATGAGGCTCGAGACTGAACTCCTTGCAAATCACCCGGGGCACATTATGCTTCTGGAAACCCAACTTAAGGACAGTCTGTGAGCGAGCCAATAAAATACGGCGCCACCGCCAAGTGGCTGCACTGGCTGGTCGCCGTGCCGATGATTCTCATGCTGATACTGGCGCCTGGCATGGAAGATCAGCCCATTGAACAACGTCAGCAGACCATCATGGGTCATGCAGGACTTGGCACACTGGTTCTGTTACTTATGCTGATCCGCTGGCCCTGGCGCATGACACACACTCCGCCCGGACCGACACCCGAAATGAGCCCGCGGCAGATTCAACTGGCAACATGGATGCACCGGGCGCTTTACCTTCTGGTGCCCCTGCAGGTCATCTTCGGCGTCCTGCAGGCAATGTACATTACCGAGTACGAGGTACTGGCCTTCGGCATCATCAATTATTCGTCGTGGGCAGCGGACGACCCATCACTGGCGCGAATTTTTCATATCTGCCACGGCATTAATTCGAAACTCTTGATGTTACTCGTCTTGATTCACGCCGCCGCTGCCCTCTATCACCACTTTATTCAGAAAGACAATGTCCTGAGGCGCATGCTGCCTTTTGGTAAAGTGAACTGATTGGTAACGTGAGCTGATCAGAGCGGACCGCGCGCTATAGCAGCCGATAGTCGAGGATGATGGCAGAACATTAGTGCATCCAGCACTGTAATATAATCTTCATTTAACGAGAGAGACTCAAACTATGACCGAGTACATCCCTCCAAAAGTCTGGACTTGGGACCAGGAAAGCGGTGGCCGATTTGCTAACATCAACCGCCCGATCGCTGGCGCGACTCATGACGCTGAACTTCCGGTCGGTGAACACCCTTTGCAACTGCACTCACTGGGCACCCCCAATGGCGTTAAGGTCACGATCCTGCTTGAGGAGTTACTGGAGCTTGGCTGTGATGCTGAATACGACGCCTGGCTCATTAATATCGGGGAGGGACAGCAGTTCGGCAGCGGCTTCGTTGACATTAATCCCAACTCCAAGATCCCGGCACTGCTGGACAGAAGCACCGACCCTGCTACCCGTGTTTTTGAGTCTGGCGCGATCCTCATTTACCTGGCGGAGAAGTTCGACGAATTCATCCCGTCGGACCCCTCTCAAAAAGCTGAGTGCCTGTCCTGGTTGATGTGGCAGATGGGCAGTGCGCCTTACCTCGGTGGAGGATTTGGTCACTTCTATGCCTACGCCCCCGAAAAATGGGAGTATCCCATCAATCGTTACGCCATGGAGGTAAAACGTCAGGTTGATGTCCTGGAACGCAACCTCAGTGATCGCCAGTACCTCTGCGGTGACAGCTACAACATAGCCGATATGGCGAACTATGCCTGGTATGGTGCCCTGGTACTCCACAATATCTACGACGCCAGTGAATTCCTCGATGTTGCGTCCTACACAAATGTGGTTCGCTGGGCGACGGAGATTGAGGCCAGACCCGCTGTCGATCGAGGACGCAGGGTCAACCGGCCTTGGGGACCCGAAGAAACCCGTGTTCCTGAACGACACAGCGCGTCGGATTTCGATTAGCAGTTAACCCGGGCAATGCACAGTGTTCAACAAGAAAAACGTGCTCGCCCGGGGATTCGACCCTGATCAGAAAACCATTCTGCCCAGACTCTCGGCAACGCACACGGGCTTATCGCTGCCCTGAGCTTCGACGACAATTTCAGTCATCGTTTCAATCATGTCACCCTTGATTTCGACGCGGCGCAGAGTATTTGTGGAGCGTATCTTACTCCCTACCGGCACGGGTGCAGGGAACCGTATGCGATCAAATCCATAGTTAATACCAAGCTTCTGTCCTTCGATGGGCGGACCTTCGTTGCGCGCGGCGACCGGCAGATGGCCCATAACGGCCAGTGTCAGGTTGCCGTGAGCAATGGGAGCACCGAAGGGGCTCTCATTCGTCGCTCTATCAACATCAATGTGTATCCACTGGTGATCCATGGACACATCAGCATAATCGTTAACCCGCTCCTGGGTAATTTCAAACCACTCGCTTTGTGAGGTCATCTCCCCAACTCGCGATTGCATGATCTCAAAGGCTCGTTGTAAGT